>JAEDHZ010000034.1 GCA_016292705.1 Clostridiaceae bacterium | reverse complement strand
AGCTTGCTGCCGTGCTTGGCGAAAAACCCGTTAAAACGAAAAAACTGTTGCAGTTTTTTGAAACTGCTCTGAGCACCCAATCGCTTGGAAAGCTTCCGGACGGTTATGACGAGGTGTATATCTGCGACTCGGGCAGGATTCAGACGAAAACGGCAAAGGTGGTTTTTGTTGTCGGCGCAAATGAGGGTGTTTTTCCGCTTTATTCTTCCCCTGAAGGGCTGTTTTCTGAATTTGAACAACAAAAGCTGCGCAGTGTTCTGCCCGATTTTTCAAACAGTCCGATTGACCTTGCCGCTGAGGAAAGGTTCATGCTATACAACAGCCTTTGCAGTGCAAGGGAAAAACTTTTTGTGTCCTACAGTCTGACGGATCAGTCCGGAAAAAAGATTTCTCCTTCGGAAATTGTTCTTTCCCTCAAAAAGCTTTTCTTGTCCGTCAGTGAAACAGCCTTTCCGTACAGAGACGAAAACGAAATGTTTGAGTGCGAAAGCTCCGCCTTTGAGCTTATGGCGGAACACTGGCATGAGGATACCGACACAGAAAGAACGCTGAAACAATATTTCTCTTCAAAGGATGATTACAAAGGAAAACTCAAGGCAATTGAGCGGGCAAACGACAAAAAGGAGTTTTCATTTGAAGATCCGCAAATGGCAAAGGAGCTTTTCGGGAAAAAGCTTTATCTTTCCGCTTCCCAGCTTGAAACCTACTCAGCCTGTCCGTTTGAATATTTCTGTCGCTACGGAATGAGAGCAAAGGAGCGTTCTGTTGCAAAGCTGGACGCCGCAAACATCGGAACGGTTGTTCACTATGTTCTTGAAAACCTGCTGAAAAAGCATAAAGGAGAGGGAATATATTCACTTTCCTCTGACACGGCGAAAAAGGAAATTGAAAAGCTTTTGAAAGAATATATGGATAAATATATGGGCTCGTCTGCCGAACGCAGCCGCAGATTTGTTTATCTTTATTCACGCTTATACAGCTCGCTTTGCGTTATTGTTGAACGGCTGCTTTGTGAGTTTTCGGAAAGTGACTTTGAGCCCGTTGATTTTGAACTGCCTATCAGCGAAAAGGAGGGCATTGCCCCTGTCAGAGTGAGGCTCAGAGACGGTTTTGTTGAGCTTCACGGAGTTGTTGACCGTGTTGATTTGATGAAAAAGGGCGAAAAAACCTATCTTCGCATCATTGATTACAAAACGGGACCGAAGGAGTTTTCGCTTTCCGATGTTCTTTCCGGACTCGGAATGCAGATGCTGCTTTATCTCATCTCAATCTGGAAAAACGGAGCAGAGCGATACGGAAGCGTTGTCCCCTCCGGAGTTCTCTATCTCCCGGCGAGGGCAGAGCCTTTTTCAGCCGAGCGGGGCGAGGAGGAAGAAAAGCTTTTTGAAAAACGGCTTTGCGGTGGAAAGATGGACGGTATCCTCCTTGATGACGGCGAGGTTGTCAAGGGAATGGACAAATCTCTCTCCGGCCGGTTCATACCGATAAAGGTGAACAAAAAAAGCGGTGCGGTGAGCGGGAACTTCATCTCTCTTTCCCAGCTTGAAAAGCTTTCGCAAAAGCTTGAAAAAATCATGGCCGACATGGGAAACTCCCTGCATGACGGAAAAATTCCGGCTTTGCCGGCTTACGGAAAAGGTCACGCACAGACCTGTGACTGGTGTTCGTTTTCCTCCGTTTGCCGCAGGGAGCCGGACGGCAGAATACGATACATTGAAAAGCGTACTCATGACGAATGTCTTGATATTCTTGACGGAAAGGGGGAGCAGAGATGAAAAAGCAATGGACAAAGCAACAGAGGCAGGCAATCCGTGCAAGGGATGCGAGTGTGCTTGTCAGCGCAGCGGCAGGCTCGGGAAAAACAGCCGTTCTTGTTGAACGGGTAATTGAACGCCTGACGGACAAAACCAAACCGACAAGCGCAGACAGATTGCTGATTGTCACTTTCACAAGAGCCGCAGCTTCGGAAATGAAAACCCGCATTGCGGCTGCCCTTGAAGCTGTTGCAGCAAAGGATCCGACGAACGAACACCTGATAAAACAACAGCTCCTTCTTCCAACGGCAAAAATCTGCACAATTGATTCATTTTGCGCAAATCTGGTGCATGAGCATTTTGAACAGCTCGGAATTGAGCCGGACTTGCAGACTGGCGATGAGGGCGAGCTTCAGCTCCTTTCCCAAAAGGCAATGACGCTGACTCTTGAGGAGCTTTATATGCAGGGCGAAAAGGGCTTTTGCGACCTTGTTGAGCTTCTTTTCAAGGGACGGGATGATTCATTCCTTTCCGAAACGATACTTGAACTGTACCGTCAAAGTGTCTCCTATCCATTTCCGGAAAAATGGCTCAGGGAGATCTGCGCCGATTATGAAATCACGAAGCCGCTCACAAAAAGCCGCTTCGGAATTATAATACTCGACTATGCCCGCAGTGCTGTTGCATACTGCGAAGATGTTCTGGCGGCAATGAAAAAAACAATCTGCGGTGTTTCCGAACTTGAAAAGGCGTATGGTGCGGCTGTTGAAAGCGACAGTGCCGCTCTGCGCAAGGTTTCTGAATGTCTTGAAAGCGGAACATGGGATGAAGTCCGCTTTGCGGTTGAAAGCTTTGGATTCATCAGACGGGGTTCTGTTTCAAAGCAACTGCAAAACGACCCGGAGGTGCAGTTCCTTTCCGACAGCCGTGAAAGGCTCAAGACGGTTATTCAGAAGAATCTTGCTGTGCTTTTTTGTTCGAGCGAAGCGGAGTTTGAGGATGATATGCGCTTTTTTGCTCCGATGACAAGGAGCCTTTGCAAGGCCGTGGGTGTCTATTCAAAGCACTTTTCCGAGCTGAAAAGCGAAAAGAACATTGCAGACTTTAATGATATTGCCCACCTTGCTTTGTCGCTGCTTGTCCGTGAGACAAAGGACGGCTATGAATGTACCGAACTTGCAAAAGAGCTTCAGGGAAGCTTTGATGAAATACTCATTGACGAATACCAGGACACGAACAAGGCGCAGGATATGCTTTTTACCGCTGTTTCAAACAACAATCTTTTCCGTGTGGGAGATGTGAAGCAGAGCATTTACCGTTTCAGGCAGGCAATGCCGGAAATATTTATTGAACTCAAAAACCGACTTGCGCTTTATGACGAAGAAAAGAAAAAACAGCCGGCAAAAATTGTTCTCAAGAACAATTTCAGAAGCCGGAAGAGTGTGACGGACTGCGTAAACTTTGTTTTTTCCCAGATTATGAGCGAAACGGCCGGCGGCGTTGAATATAACGAAGAAGAACAGCTCGTCTTTTCCGCAGAATATGATGAAAAGGAGGACGAATGCGCTGAATTTCATCTGCTTGAAACAGCGGATGTTGACACCGATGAAATGAGTAGTACAGAATACCAGGCAGAATATACTGCTTCGCTCATTGAGGATATCGTCAGAAGCGGCTTCACCGTCAGCGACGCAAACGGCGGCAGCCGACCCGTAAGATACAGCGACATTGCCGTTCTCATGCGCTCAATGAGCTCAAAGGGTGAAATATACTCCCGTGCGCTCAGGAACCGTGGTATACCGTGCTTTACCCAGTTTGACGCAGATTTCTTTTCCGCCCCTGAGATAAGCCTGATACTCAGTCTTCTGCGTGTGATTGACAATCCCAAGCAGGACATTGCGCTTCTTAGCGTGCTGATGTCTCCCCTTTTCGGCTTCTCGCCTGATGAATGTGCAGAGATACGCACGGCAAACCGGGACGGAAATATTTATTCCTGTCTGCTTTGCGCCGCAGAAAGGGGAGAGGAACGCAGCAAGGAGTTCCTTGAAAAGATAAACTATTTCCGAAGAATTGCCGTCTGCATGAATATTTCGGACTTCATCCGCACGGTGTATGACGAAACGGGAATTGACACCGCAGTCCGCTGCTCAAAGGGTGCGGGAACAAAAAAGGAAAACCTGATGCTCCTTCTTGATTATGCCGATATCTATGAAAAATCCGGCTATTCCTCACTTTCGGGCTTTGTCCGTTTTGTTGACAGACTTGACAAGGCAAACGGCGATTTGCCCGGATCCGTCGGAATTTCTGCGGATGCCGATGTTGTGAGGATAATGACAATACACAAATCAAAGGGACTTGAATTTCCCGTTTGCATCGTTGCAGGGTGCGGTTCGGCGTTCAACCGCCGTGATGAAATTCAGAACGCAGTGATAAGCGCAAAGGCGGGACTCGGACTCATCCGCCGTGATGAAGCAACTCTTGCCCAGTATCCGACAATTTGCCACAAGGCAGTCAAATGCTCGTTGCGGGCAGATGCCGAAAGCGAGGAAATGCGTGTGCTCTATGTTGCAATGACGAGGGCAAAGGAGAAACTCATCATGATTTCCGCAGTCAGAAATGCGGAAAAAGCGGCTGTCAAGTGTGTTGCAAACATCAATTCCACAAGGAAAAAAATTACTCCCTTTGCCTCTGCGCTGGCAACAAGCTATGGTGATTGGCTTCTTACCGCCCTTTTGCGCCATGAAGATTTCAGGGAGCTTCGTGAAAGCGCAGGAATATCGGAAAACATTGTTCTTCCGTCAGATTTCAGAGTCAGGCTCGTTTTGAAACGCGGTTATGAGGGGAAAGTTTTCGCCGAAGAAGAACAGCAGCAGGGCAAGGTTGACAACGGGCTTTTGAAAACGCTTGAGGAACGCTTTTCGTGGCGATACGCATATGAGGCTCTTTCGTCTGTTGTCAGCAAGCGCGCAGCTTCTGAAGTTGACAAAAACTTTGTTGACCGTGAATACTTTGCCTCTTCAAGACCGGCCTTCCTTTCGGGAGGGCTCACGGGAGCGCAGCGGGGAATTGCCACACACACATTCATGCAGTTTGCAGACTATGAACGGGCAAAAGCTGACCTTGAAAGCGAAATCAACGCTGTTTTTGAACGGGGACTTCTTACCGAAAAGGAAAAGGACGCAGTCAACAGAAAGCAGCTCGGGAAATTTTTTGAAAGTACGCTTTGCTCCCGTATTCTTAATAGTCCTCTCGTTATGCGTGAGAAGAAGTTTACGATAAATGTTCCGATTCCGGAGGTCTATCCGGAGCTTTCACGCTTTGAGGATGAAAAGGTTATGATTCAGGGTATTGCAGACTGCGCTTTCCTTGAAGACGGAGAGCTGGTTGTTCTTGATTACAAGACCGACAGGCTTGAAACAACGCAGCAGTTTTGCGAAAAATACAGAAACCAGGTCAGAACATACAAAAAGGCGCTTGAGCTTTGCACAGGATATAAGGTTAAGGAAACGCTGCTTTACTCATTCTTCCTTTCTCGGGAGATAAAAATTGAGGCGGAATGAAAATAATAAAACAGCTCAAATTTTTTCAAAAAAATGTTGATTTTTAAAATAATGTGTGTTACAATACCACGGTATCTTGACGACATTTGAAATATCGTCTTTTTTATCACGAAAGAGGTGACACAGAATGAAAGAGGGACTTCATCCTAAGTATGAGCAAACAACCGTAAAGTGCGCTTGCGGCGCAACAATTGAAACCGGTTCAACCAAGAAGGATCTCCGTGTTGATATCTGCTCAAACTGCCATCCGTACTTCACCGGTAAGCAGAAGCTTGTTGACACCGGCGGACGTGTTGACAGGTTCAACAAGCGTTTCAATCTTGCTAAGAACAAATAATTTTGTAATGCAAAACGAATTTAAGACGGCACAGGAATTGTACCGTCTTTTTTTCTGTTGATGCAAACTATGCGGTAAAAAAGGGGAGGTCTGCGCATGGAAAGCTATAAAACCCTTGAAAAAAGCGCAAGCGATGAAATTGTTATCAAAAAATCACGCTTTATCGGCTATGCCGCTCCCGTCAAAACAAACGATGAAGCGGTTTCGTTCATCAACTCAATCAAAGCAAAGCACAGGGACGCAACGCACAATGTCTACGCCTACTGTCTGCGTGAAGGACAGCTTCGACGCTACAGCGATGACGGCGAGCCGCAGGGAACGGCTGGAATGCCGATGCTGAATGTTCTTCTGAATGAGGGCGTTACCGACTGCGTTGTTGTCGGAACAAGATATTTCGGCGGAATACTGCTCGGGGCGAGCGGCCTCGTCCGTGCGTATACGGCAACGGCAAAAATCGGCATTGACAGCGCCGGAATAATTACCATGGCACCCTGCAAAATTGCAGAAATAATGTGCGACTATAATTTTTACGGCAGACTTCAGACCATTGTGGCCTCGTTCGGCATTATCACCGAGGATGCGGATTTTTCCGATTCGGTGCGCCTCACCCTCAGAATACCTGCTGAGGTGTTTGAAAAATTTGACGATGAGGTGTTCGACAAAAGCTGCGGAAAAACAAGGTGCAGTGTCATTGAAGAGAAATTTTCAAAAATTCAGTAGAAAAACAGGGGAAAACAAAGCAAAAGAGCGTATATATATGTAGAATACTTCAAAAGGGGATGGCAAAATGGACGAAATCAGACTGCGAACCCTTGAAAACGAAAGGAAAAACCTTTCACGGTTTGCCTGCCTTTGTGCGGACACAAAGGGCAGAGAACGCCCGGAGGAGGAATGTGCGGTTCGGACGGCTTTTCAGCGTGACCGGGACAGAATCATCCATTGCAGTGCGTTCCGCCGCCTCAAACACAAAACGCAGGTTTTCCTTTCTCCGGACAGCGACCATTACCGCACCCGCCTCACACACACGCTTGAGGTTGCCCAGATTGCACGGACAATTGCCGTCGGGCTTTCGCTCAATGAAAGCCTGACAGAAGCGATTGCACTCGGCCATGACCTCGGCCACACACCGTTCGGCCACGCTGGAGAAAGGGCGCTGAGCGCCGTGATGGAGGGGGGCTTCCGCCATTATGAGCAGAGCCTGCGTGTTGTTGATGTCATTGAAAACTGCGGAAAGGGGCTTAACCTTACCCATGAGGTGCGTGACGGAATACTTTGCCACACACGGGGAAAAGAGGCCGACACCCTTGAGGGCAGGATAGTTAAGCTTGCAGACAGAATTGCATATATCAACCATGACATTGACGATGCACAACGGGGCGGTGTTCTCAGCGGAGAGAACATTCCGCCGGATGTCCGCCGCATTCTCGGCAACAGCAAGAGCGAGCGCATCAACACCCTTGTCCTTTCCGCAATCCGCAACACGGAGGACGAAATCTGCCTTGAACCCGATGTTCAGGCAGCGTTCGACATTCTGCACGAATTTATGTTTGACCGGGTGTATACAAATCCCGTTTGCAAAAGCGAGGAAAGCAAGGCCGTTTCAATGATTCAGCAGCTTTTCAATTTTTTCTGTGCTCATCCGGACGAGCTTCCCAACGAGTATATTTCCATTGCATGGCGTGAGGGTACGGAACGGGCGGTCTGCGATTACATTGCCGGAATGACGGACGGATATGCAATCAAAACCTTTCAAAGGTATTTCATTCCGTCGGCATGGGAAAAGTGAAAAGCCGGTGAATAATTCCGGCATCTATAATCTGATTTGGGGGTGGGAACCGTGAGGATAAGCGATGATTTTCTGAATGAGCTTCGGATGCGTTGCGATATTGAAGACATTGTTTCCGGTTATGTTCAGCTGAAACGGCGGGGCAAAAACCTTGTCGGTCTTTGCCCTTTTCATAACGAAAAAACACCCTCCTTCACCGTTTATCCGGAAAACGGGAGTTTTTATTGCTTCGGTTGCGGAGCCGGGGGCGAGGTTGTCAGCTTCATAAAACGGGCGGAAAACCTTGATTTCACTGAGGCTGTGCGCTTCCTTTGCGACCGTTGCGCAATGGCAATGCCCACGGACGGCTTTGACGATTCCCTTGCGCAAAAGCGCAGGCGGATTTATGAAATGAACCGGGAAGCGGCAAGGTTTTTCCATGAATGTCTGCTTGGAGAAAAGGGCAAAACGGCTTTGCAGTATTATCTGAACCGGGGTTACACCAAAAAGACAATCATCCGTTTCGGGCTTGGCTATGCGCCGGATGAATGGCGTTCGCTGATTACTCACCTGCGTGAAAAAGGATATTCCTATGAGGATGCCTATGAAGCAAACCTTGCGCAGAAGAGCGAAAAGAACGGAAAGGTCAGCTTCTATGACAATTTCCGCAACCGTGTCATTGTTCCGATAATTGACGCAAGGGGAAATGTTGTTGCTTTCGGCGGCCGTGTGCTTGACAACAGCAAGCCGAAATATATCAACACCTCGGACACACCCGTCTATAAAAAGAGCCTCGGTGTTTTCGGGTTGAACTTTGCAAAAAATTCAAAGGAAAAATCACTGATTCTTGTTGAGGGCTATATGGATGCCATTGCGTTGCACCAGGCGGGTTTCACAAACTCAATCGCCTGCCTCGGAACGGCTCTCACCGGTGAGATGGCGCATCTCCTTTCACGGTACACCGATGAAATCCTGCTTGCCTATGATAATGATGAAGCAGGACAGAAAGCAACGGAAAGGGCAATCAGAGTCTTTTCTTCAATTGGGATGAAGCTGCGTGTTATCCGCCTGACCGGCGGAAAGGACCCGGACGAAATTTTGAAAAAATTCGGCCCGGAAAAGATACGCAGTCTCATTGACGGGGCGGAAAACGACATTGAATTTGCTCTTTTGAAAGCGCGCGACGGACTTGATCTTGAATCTTCTGACGGAAAGGTGAAGTATCTCACCCTTGCTTCGGAAATACTGAGCGATGTCAAAAATCTGATTGCGGTTGATGTTTATTCTTCCCGCCTTGCGGAAGAACTGGGAGTTGAAAAAACGGCAATAAGCGCAAGAATCAGTCAGTTGAGGAAGAAAAAGGCATATACGGCGCAAAAGAAAAAGTATGAGGAAATCCAGCAGGATTCGCTTTCAAAAATGAGCAAGCTGCGCCTCAGCACAAAAACAAGCGTCCGTTCGGTTCGTGCGCAGGAGCGGATTGTTACGCTCATTTTTGAAAATCCGGATTTTTATCCGGCGGCAAAGGAACGGCTGGGCAAGGATTTCTTTTCCGTTGCGGTGCTTGAAAGGATATATAATGTTCTGTCGCAGCGGATTGAAAATCATGCAAGCCTTGACCTGACTGCGCTTTCATCAGACTTTTCAAACGATGAAATGAGCGAATTTGTTCGCCTTTCAAAGCAGAGCGAACGCTTTTCCGGAACAAAAAAGGAGCTGCTTGACTGCATTGCCGTTGTTGAAAGCGAAAAGGAGCGTGCGCAGTCGCAGTCGCTCGATGTTTCAAAGCTGAGCGATGAGGATTTTGCAAAGGCTATGGATATGCTGAAAAATAATAAGAATAAATAAAAGGTAACCTCTGAACAATCAGGAAGCAAAAATCCCGGCGGGATCTTTGCCCGCCCGGGTTTCAGCAGTTGCAAACAAAAATGCGTTGCCACAGCGCAAAAATGAAAGGAAGTTGTTGTTATGGAAAACACCGAAAAGAAAGCAATGGTAAAGGCTCTCATTGACAAAGGTCTTGCAACCGGAAAGCTCAACTCAACCGATATCGACGCCGTTCTTGTTGAAGCGGATATTGACATTGAGGAGATGGAAAAGCTTTACTCAACGCTTGAAAGTCAGGGAATTGAAGTTGTTGACGATTTCGGAGATGATATGCTTGAAAACATTTCAATGGATATCGACATTCCTAAAGGCTATGACAATGCACCGATCCAGGCAGACGGAAAAAACGCTGTTATTGATGACCCCGTAAAGGTATACCTCAAGGATATCGGCCGTGTTCCGCTCCTTACTCCGGAGGAGGAAATTGACCTTGCAATCCGCATTGCGGACAATGACCAGGAGGCAAAGGACAGGCTGACAAAGGCAAACCTCCGCCTTGTTGTCAGCATTGCAAAAAGATATGTCGGAAGGGGAATGATGTTCCTTGACCTCATTCAGGAGGGTAACCTCGGACTTATCAAGGCGGTTGATAAGTTCGATTACACAAAGGGCTTCAAGTTTTCAACCTATGCAACCTGGTGGATAAGGCAGGCGATAACAAGGGCAATTGCTGACCAGGGAAGAACAATCCGAATCCCCGTCCACATGGTTGAAACAATCAACAAGGTCAAAAAGACCAGCAACATGCTTCTCCACCGTGACGGAAAGGATCCCTCGCCGGAGGACATTGCCGAAGAGCTCGGAATGCCCATTGACAAGGTTCGTGATATCCTCAGAATTTCTCAGGAGCCGGTTTCCCTTGAAACACCGATCGGCGAGGAGGAGGACAGCCATCTCGGCGATTTCATTCCCGATGAGGACGCACTTTCGCCGGCGGACGCAGCGGCAATGACCTTCCTCAAGAGCAAGGTCAATGAGGTTCTTTCAACCCTCACTCCCCGTGAAGCAGAGGTTCTTCGCCTGCGCTTCGGTCTCAAGGACGGAACGCCGCAGACTCTTGAAGAAGTTGGAAAGGCCTTCAATGTTACCCGTGAGCGCATCCGCCAGATTGAGGCAAAGGCTCTCAGAAAGCTGCGCCACCCGAGCAGAAGCAAGCACCTCAAGGATCTTTAATGCCGATTTGCCCGTGCGTGGCAAAAAATATTGCGTTTTATGTTGACTTTTTATGTCGGTGTTATTATAATAAAATTATGAAATTATGTTTCAAGGAGGAGCATATATGAAAAAAGCATTATCAATTCTTTTGGCTGTTATTATGATACTTTCAACTTTCGCCGCCACCTGCGCTGTTTTTGCTGAGGACGGAATGAAAGAATGTACCTGCACAAACTGCACAAGGGTTCCCAACGGTTGCCATTGCTGCGTTTATTGCCCGTACATTGACAAGACCGTTCTCCTTTCCTGCGCAAAGGATGAAGCCGGAAACTTCAAAGGCTCTTTCTGCTGCGGCGATTGCTCGGGAATCTGGCCTTGTGAATGCCATTGCGGCTGCGAAGCTTGCCTTGACAGGAGCGAAGAACCCGATCCCGATCCGGAACCCATCATTCCCGAAGCTCAGAGAAAGACCATCATTGAGGCTTTCCAGAACGCACTCAAAAAGGTTGCCGAAGTTTTTGATAAATTCTTCAACGCAATCTTTGAATTCCTCAGAATTGACGAACTTACAAAATAATCAGTCTGTTTGCTGAACATTCCGGGCGGGCCGAAAGGCTCGCCCGAACTTGTTTTCTGATATGTCGGAAAAGGGCATTATCTTTAAAAATTCTTAAAAATGAACTTTTTTTGAATTAAGTATTGACATATTTTAAAGCTTAGTGTAAAATGAGGGCAAGATTGATGGTTGCATGACCGCAGTCGCATTTTTGGGTAATAAGGAGGAAATGATCATGGCAGACATCATCGCAAAGGTAGTTAACTTCCTTAACGCTAACTGGGCTGAGTTCGTAAAGCTCGTTGACAAGATCTGGAAGTTCCTTAAGGACACCATTCTCAAGGACGACAGCATCTTCGGCGATGTTGATACCACAGTTGGTGCATAATTCAGCAAAGCGTTTTAAAATTTGAAATTTTAAAATGGAAGGCCGCCTGATTTTCAGGCGGCTAG
>JAEDHZ010000262.1 GCA_016292705.1 Clostridiaceae bacterium | reverse complement strand
GATCGGTGCGCAATGTTAAGCAGGGTCTCGTCGTCAAATGGAAAAGGATTCCTTCAGCTGACGGGTATATTTTATACAGACAAAGAAGCACCTCAAACGCTTGGAAGCGCCTGGCTGTGATTGATAATTCTAACATAGACTCTTATGTTGACCGCTCGGTAAAACATTCTGTGACATATACATATTCGCTCAAATCTTTTCGCGGAAAAATAAAGAGTAATGGAAGCAGCGTTAAAAAGTCAAAAACCTTTGTTGCTGCTCCGGAGATAAAGAAGACCGAAAATATCAGGACCGGGGTTCTTATTCATTGGAAAAGATATGAGAACACAAGCGGAGCATCAATCTTTCGAAAAACAACGGAAAGCGAAAAATGGCACCGTATAGGTAGAATATCCGGTAACAAAAATATTTTTGTTGATAAGACTGCAAAAAGCGGAGTAAGCTATATTTATTCAGTAAGGCAATCTG
Source organism: Clostridiaceae bacterium (assembly GCA_016292705.1). Classification (GTDB taxonomy): domain Bacteria; phylum Bacillota; class Clostridia; order Oscillospirales; family Acutalibacteraceae; genus UBA6857. The sequence continues at coordinate 1,892 of JAEDHZ010000262.1, read as the reverse complement.
TCGGAAAGGTAAGGTCTGTGCGTGAGGGGAGTGTCGTTAGGAAAACCTTTGTTGGATCACCTGAAACCCTTACGCTCAAATGTAGTTTTGACGGTGTGGAACTTGAATGGAGTCAGGTTCAGGGCTGTCGAATGTATTTGGTTTTCCGAAAGCTTCAGGGTGAGAATGATTGGAAGCGAATTGCACAGCGTAAAGCAGCCGTTCAAACCTACATTGACAAAAGAGTGCCTGTTGGGAAGACTGCTTTCTATAAAGTCCAAGCATATATAAGTTCAGATGCAGTAGGTGCTTTTTCATTCAGTGAAAGAATCAAGAGGGTGGATTCAAAGAAAAAAATGGTTGCGCTGACTTTTGATGACGGTCCATACAGCCCTGTTACTAACCAGATTCTGGATGTTCTTGAAAAGTATGATGCAAAGGCAACATTTTTTGTTGTTGGTTCAAGAGTTTCAACATACAGTGATTGCGTTGTGCGTGCCGAAAAGCTTGGATGTGAGATTGGGAATCATACATATAATCACACAACTCTGACAACAGTTTCAGATTCCCGGATTATTTCTGAAATTAAAGACACAAACAGAGTCATCAAGAGATATACAGGAAAAGAAGCGCAAGTAATTCGCGCTCCGGGCGGTTCAGTCAATGACAGGGTAAGAAACACAGTTGAATATCCGATTATCAGCTGGTCGGTTGATACGCTTGACTGGCAGCACCGTAACACTGCAAAGGTAATTGCGAGTGTAAAATCAAGTGTTACCGACGGGTCAATTGTTTTGATGCATGATCTTTATCCGTCAACAGGAAATGCCGTCCAGGTTGTTGTGCCGTGGTTAATCAATCAGGGATATCAGCTTGTGACTGTTTCCGAAATGATGAGGTATAAGGGGATCAAGATGCTGAAAGGCAATGTGTACTCACACGCTTGACAGTTTGATATCTGAAGCATAAATACAGCGGCAACCGTTTGGCTGCCGCTGTTATTAGTTATATTTCAATATTTATAAGTGAGAATGTCAGAAGCTTAATAATTCTCCTGACTACGAGCTTCAAAGCTTTGAGCTGAATTTCGCGGTCGAAGTTCTCAATCATTGATTTTGCATCATCCGCAGTGATGAAGATAGGTGTAACTTCAGCTTCTGTAAGCGGTTTTGATGCGTCATATTCTGCAAGCTTTCCGCCCTCGACAGTAAAATTAAATCTGCGTGAACCGATTGAAAAGACTGAATTATGGTCAAGATAATATACAGTGACGGTAAAGTTTGTTTTTGAGTCCTCAACAATCGGAGATTGCAGCGGAACAACAAGTTTTTCTCCTGTCGGAATAACCTTGCCTTTGACTTCTTCAAAGTTGATATCAGCACCGTTAACCTTGATGGCAACAAGTTCCATATCGCTTTTCTTTGAAATGTTTTCAATTACCAAAGCTGTGTCATCTTTTGTTGCTCTGCCATATACTGACTTATCAAATGCTGCGTGAATGTCAAAGTTTGCGTTGTAGGTTGACTCAAACTGCGGAAAATCGGGGTCAGTATAGACATCCTTGAGTTCATTTGTGAGCAGGAGCTTATCTGTCAGCGGAAGTGCATATATATCATAAGCATACTGTGCATGATACTGATTTTCAATAAACCAGGTGTTGTCCGGAAGATAGCCAAAGGAAGCGTCAAGATTCATTGCCGGCGAAACATGATTGTGATCTTTGTTTTTGCAGAAGCACTCAGAATCAGAAACATCAGTTGTATAGCCGTTTGAGAAACGATATCCGTAATCCGCAACCTTTGCGCCGGAAGCGGTTCTTGTTGCAACAAGGCAATCGCTGTTGACTCTTGCACCAGCACCGGAGGTCATATCGGTTCCGCAAACAATGCTGACATTGACGCCTCTGCTTCTTG
>JAEDHZ010000033.1 GCA_016292705.1 Clostridiaceae bacterium | reverse complement strand
AGTCCGTTACCCTCGCTTGTTCTTGAAGCGTCGCCACGGACAAAGCGTGCTTTCAGTTCCTGCGGAGAAATGTTGAGCTTGCCCTCGGAAATGTTCTTGAGCGTTACCGAAGCGAAAGAGCCGTCCGCAGACCTTTTGATCGTCATGTAAACCCTTGTGTTCGGCATGGCGTATTTTTTGACATTTCCCATGAGGTTGTCAAGAATACGGTGGCAAAGCTTTCCGTCCGCAAGAACAAAAATATCTTCTTCCTTTGAGTCAACAATGAGTTCCAGACCCTTTGCCTGATATTCATCCTCATATTCACCCTCAAGCTGCAATGCAAGCTCGCTCAGACTGACTTTCATCAGTTCAACTTTCATTGCGCCCGAGGAGGCTTTTGATGCTTCAACAAGGTCTTCAATCAGCTTTTTGAGCCGCTCGCTCTTTTCCTTGAGAATACCGATATAGCCCAGAGCCGTTTCGTCCGTTATTTCGCAACGGGAGAGCAGGTCTGTGTAATTTATTATCGAAGTCAGCGGAGTTTTGAGGTCGTGGGAGACATTCGTAATAAGTTCCGCTTTCATCCGTTCCTCCTTGACTGCGTTTTCAACCGCAGCAATAAGACCTTCGCCGAGGTGCATTGCGTCAAGAGCGGCATTCCTGACCGCCGCAGGCATTTTTTCGGTTTCAATCCTGATTGTGTGGTTACCCTTGCGCATTTCGTCAAGCGCAAAGAACACCTTGCGGACACAAAAAGCGTAGTACACCGCATATCCGAGCATGGCAAGATCCCAAAGAGCCAGGAAAAAGCCGAAGAACCAGCCGCCGAACTCTTGCTCGGAAACGGCGATAACACACGGCAGACCGACAACAATATTCGGCAAAAGGACAAATATCGCAAGCTTCTTCAAAACATCCTTAAAGATATCCTTGTAAACCGGGGGTAGAGCCTTCTTTTTTTCACGGTTTATACGGACTCTTTTTGAAATAATCTGAATCAGTCTGACAATGAGAAGATTTTTAATCAGGCTTCGGTTTTTAATGTGTCGTGCAAGATACAGCAGCCAATCAAGCAAAAATGCACCTACGCTTATGCCGCACAGAACAATGACGGAGTAGTAAAAAACATTTCCCGAAGCGGCAATGTTTTCAATTGAATAACCTATCCAGACAACGGCTCCGGTTGCAATTGCGGCAATTGCGCCAAGGTCGATAAATGTTCTCAACAGGGTGAAAATCTTGTCGCCGTAAGCCGGGTGAAGCTCGTTGTCCTCAGGTTTCCTTCCGGCAACTGCGATGAGATAAACCGTCACGGCAAAAAAGAGAAGAAGAAACAATGCTGTGCCGATAATCTGCCGCCGTACTTCCTTTTGCGCTGTGTTTGAATCTGCAAGTGCACCCTCAAACGGATCGTGAGAATCGCTTATTCCGGCAGCAAGCTCCTCGTAAGAAAAGAAGCTGTCCGTCATAACAAAGATTTTATAGCTTCCGCCGAAGCCTGCAAAATCTCTGTCCAGGGTTTCCCGGACACAGTCTACTGCCTCCCTTTGCATGCTGTCGCCGCCGATCATTTTTCCGTAGGCTACACCGCTTTTGACGCTGTAAGTAAAGCCGAAGGCAGCCCAATCAACCTGCTTTTCAGCCTCGGAAAGCGTTTTGCTTGTTGTGTTGAAATCGGTTGCGTTTGAAAAAATGATTTTTCCGCTGTCCTCGTCTGCAATGATTATTGAAGCATGGGAAAAACGGCTGAACTCATCTTTATAAAATTCAGCTTTTCCCTTGAAGTCCGAAAGATTGTTCACTGTCTCTCTGAAAAATCCCTGCGGCCCGGCGTCAACAAGCTGGCTGTCGTCAACGGAAAATTCATAGTAGCCGTCAAATTTCTCCATTGTGTCAATATGCTGAAGCGAGCATATTTCAACAATGTTTTTCGGGTTCTGTGCCTTTTTCTTTATCCTGTCAGGAATCGGATTTCTGGAATACATAATGTAATCATAGGGAGATTCATTGTTATACACCGTCGTTGTCACAAATTCTCCGTCTTTGTCAGGAATCGTAGTGGTTTCATACGGCTCGTTTTCGCCGATGTTGCCGTCGCTTATTACTTCGCAAAAGTAATCATAATAGTCCGAGTAATACACATTGCCGTGTTTGTCTGTGATATAGCTTTCCCATGTGCCGCCCTGATGGAGTGTCGTGCCGCTTTTGATATAGCAGGTGTGACCGCCGAGCTTTCTAAGGGTTGCCTTTTTGCTGTCAACGGCATTGAGAAGAAAATTAAAATCTGATTTTCCGCTTTCAGCCAAGATGTTTTCAACAAGACTTTCCCTTGCGTCTTTCAAAAGAAGCGAGGTCTGGTTGTCACGGGCGGCTTTATAGGCTTCATACTCCTCTTCACTGCCGTTTTTATAGACAAGCTTTGTTTTGACCGCTGCCTCGCAGTATCGTTCAAGGGCGTCACGGAATTTGCTTCCCCGTGTTATCAGGTAGTCGCCGTTAGTAAGATATGATTTAATGATACTTTGTTTTTCACTGCTTTGCATTGCGCCGGAAATCACCGCAGCCACATTCACAACGGCTGCGGTGAAAAACACGACCGCAAGAATGAATGCTATAGACTTTGTTATTTTTGACCTACTGAATTTTTTCAATTTTGTATCCAATGCCCCACACCACCTTTATGTATTTCGGGTTCTTTGAGTCGATTTCAATTTTTTCACGGATTCGTCTGATGTGGACGGTTACGGTTTTTTCCGAGGAGAAGGCGTTCTCGTTCCAGACATTTTCATAAATCTGATTTGACGAAAGCGTGTGACCGAGGTTTTCCATCAGGTATTTCACAATCTTATACTCTGTGGCGGTGAGGCGGACGGGTTCGCCGTCAACGGTGACCTCTTGCGCCTCTGTGTCAATTGAAAGTCCCCCGGTTGTTATTACGGAATCCTTTTTTGCGATGCTTCCGAGGGAAACAAAACGGCGAATCTGAGATTTCACCCTTGCAAGAAGCTCAAGCGGACTGAACGGTTTTGTAACATAATCGTCTGCACCGAAACCCAGCCCCGCAATTTTGTCCGTGTCCTCACTCTTTGCGGAAAGAAAAATCACAGGAACATTGCTTTTTTCGCGCAGCTTTATTGTTGCCGCAATGCCGTCCATGACCGGCATCATGATGTCCATTATTACGCAGTGAACATCATTTTTTGAAATTATGTCGAGTGCTTCTTTGCCGTTGGAAGCAAAAAGAACATTGTATCCTTCCGTTTTAAGATAGATCGCCGTTGAATCAACGATCGCCTTGTCATCGTCACAAACCAGAACATTATACATCAGATTATCCCTCCGTGGTATCGACTACGGGTATATAGTAAGCCGAAATAATTAAAAGTCACTGCCATAATTATAACAAAAGTATTACAATTGAATTTTCTGAATCAAAAAATGTTACCGGCTTTTGCTTCTGACTTCCTCAGTCCATGAAGGCCGGAAATAAACGGCTTTCGGAGCACTTTGGATTTTTTATAAATGAAATATCTTTATGCCCAATATTTTGATATAAATTTATTATTAATTATTCATAATTACTATTGATTTATAGGCCCCTCAAGTATACAATTAAGAAACATGCCGGAACAAAAATAATGCCAGAGGAGGTATTCAAAGTGAAAAAGATAATTGTTTCGTTGGTTGTTCTTGCACTGATAATCGTCTATCCCGTGACGAATTTTTTCATTTTGAAGTCGAAAAAAAGCTACGACAGCGCCGATACCTCTGCAGGCATTGCTGCTGTTGAAAAATATGCCGCAGTTCCGATTGAAAAAGCGGAAAAGGCGGTGGCCGCTGCGCAAAAAAAACATGAGGAGTTTCTCCGTTATGAGGCGATGCGTGGCCTTATTGAAGAGCAGATCAAGCAGATTGAAAACGGAAAGCTTTCCTATCGGAAAGTCTTCTCGGATGTATATATTGCCGGAGATTCCCTGATGGAGGGACTCAGAGTGTACGGAATACTCAACAGCAATCATATTTTTGCCAAGGTCAGCGCAAGCCTTTTTCACCTTGAGTCTGTAATGCCGAAGATTATTGCCGTGCGTCCTCCGGTGCTTATTCTTCACTACGGAATTAATATGATAGGCGACCAGCAGTATCATGTTGACAGCTTTATTAACCAATATACAAAAGATATCAAAAGTCTCAAAAAAGCACTGCCGGACACACGCATTGTTGTCAGCCTCCTTTTCCCGGTTGATACCTCGGTTGCAACATCAAAAGTTTTCAGATATGTTTCCCGTTATAATGAGCGCCTTGTTAAAATGTGCAATGAGCTCGGTGTTGAATGCTTTGATTCCGCAAGTGTTTTCAAAAACCATTATTTTTACGGTGCGGACGGAATCCATCTTTCCTATTCGTTCTATAACGACTATTGGCTCAAATTCATAATGAGAGAAATGGAGATCTATGCATGAGCAGGCAACGGTATTTTGAAATTCTTTGCGCTGTGGTTCTTGTTGTTTTCATCGGCGCAATGCTTGCAGGGAACGCCGGTTCTTCCAAAACGGCTCAGGAGGTTTTCACTCCGGTTACCGAACAGGTTGATCTTGATTCTCTCATGGTTCGTGACAACACGGTTCTTGTCAAGGAGTTCTCTTTTGGCGAAAAAGATGTTGAAAATGTGATATACATATCCTCCGATTCAGTCATGGAGGTCAGAGAGCTGCTTTTGGTTGAAGCAAAGACCTCGGAGGATGTGCAGCGTATTACAGAGCTTATCAAAAATCGTGTTGAAGCAAAAAAAGCACTTTTCAAAAACTATGCGCCCGAACAGAGCGCACTTTTGGAAAATTTTGTTCTGATCAGAAAAGGTAAATTCATTTTCTATACCGTTTATGACGAACCCGAAAAGCTTGCAAGGGCTTTCAAAAAGGCGTTGTGATTAAACGGCATAAATGATTAGGTGTTAAAAACAAAGGAGTTTGCAAATGGTTTTCAGCAGTGCAACCTTCCTGTTCGTTTTTCTCCCGGCGGTACTGCTTTTGTATTTTGTTCCGCTGTTCAGAGATGACGGGCAAAAGGAACTGAAAAAAAAGAATACGGTGCTCTGCATTTCAAGCCTCGTGTTTTATGCTTGGGGTGAGCCGGTCTACATAGTTCTGATGCTTCTGAGCATCTTCTATAACTATAACGCAGGAATTGATCTTGAGCAGCACGAGGACAAGCCGAAAAGCAGGCGGAGGATTCTTGTCTGCGCAATCGTTTTCAATTTGCTTGTGATCGGATTTTTCAAGTATTCGGGCTTTGTTGTTGAAAATCTCAACTCGCTTTTCTCGCTTAATATCCGGTATGAGCCGCTTCCGCTTCCTATCGGAATATCGTTTTATACATTCCAGGTTATGTCGTACATTATTGACATCTACCGTGGAGATTGCAAAACACAGCACAGTCTGCTCAACTTTGCAACATACATTTCAATGTTTCCTCAACTTATTGCAGGCCCCATTGTTCAGTATAACGACATTGAAAGATTTCTTGAAAAACGCGAGCACAATGTCCGGAAATTTGCAGCGGGCTCGCTGTTTTTCATAAGAGGACTTGGGAAGAAGGTCATTTTTGCAAACACAATTGGCGCTGTTTATACCCAGATTTGTTCTGACGGAGTTTCCTCGCTCAGTGCGGTGAATGCCTGGTTTGCAATTCTCTGCTACACGCTTCAGATTTATTTCGATTTTTCCGGCTACAGTGATATGGCAGTCGGACTCGGAAAACTTTTCGGTTTTGATCTTGTCCATAACTTCAACTTTCCCTATTGTGCAACAAGCATCAAAGACTTCTGGAGCCGCTGGCATATCTCGCTTTCAAGCTGGTTTCGTGATTATGTCTATATTCCGCTCGGCGGAAACAGAAAAGGCACTGCAAGAACAATTTTCAACATTGCCGTTGTCTGGACGCTCACGGGTCTCTGGCACGGAGCCTCATGGAACTTTGTTGCCTGGGGTGCGTTTTACGGCTTTTTGCTCGTTGCCGAAAAGTATATTTTCAAAAATCTCCAGGAAAAGCTTCCCCGTTTTGTCCGGCGTGTCATCACCATGCTCATTGTCATCATCGGTTGGGTCTTCTTCTCAAGCGAGACGCTTTCCGATGCAGGCGAGTTCCTGCGTGCAATGTTTGGCGCAAACGGTTTTGCTTCGGACAACACAGCATATCTGCTTTTGAACAACATTTTCCCGTTTGCCGTCATGAGCCTCAGTGCACTCGGATTTTTCAAAAAGCTTCCGACTCTGCGTAATGTTCCGCTGCGTCTTGCTTTTCAGGCTGTCGGATATATGGCAGTGTTCATTCTCTGCATTGTTTTCGTTGTCAGCAGCACATACAACCCGTTCCTTTATTTCAGATTCTGAGGGGTGAAAGAATGAAATACAACTCCGTTGAGAAAAATGAAAAACTGAATAAAAAAAAGAGGGTAACTGTGGTCTGTGCCATAACCTCAGCGGTGTTTGTTCTGATTGTTTTCGGCGTTCTTGTGCTCTCTGCAGCAATGCCCGACCGTGAAAAATCCGAAAGTGAAAACCGTGTTCTGAAGCAGTTTCCGTCAATAACACTTTCCGGGATTTTTGACGGAACATTTATGAAGAACTTTGAAACCTATTTCAATGATCAGTTTCCTTTCCGTGACAGCCTGATTGCGTTCAAAAGCGGTTTTGAGCGCACGCTCGGAAAAACTCAGGAGAACGGTGTTTATATCGGCAAAGACAACTTCCTTTTTGAAGAACAGGCAAAGGTTGAAAGCCGGAAGCTCGGCGAGCTGACGGACGCAGTTTCAAAGTTTTCCGCAAGCCACAAAAAACTGAAAAAGGCGTTCATCCTCTCTCCGAATTCTTCGGACATCCTTCCGGATAAGCTGCCCGCAAAACTGAAGCTTGAGGACAGAAGCAAGGCTTTTTCAACTGTAAAAAAAGCTCTTTCCTCTTTTTCGTGGGTTGATTGCAAAGCGATTTTTGAAAAGCAAAAGAATAAGGAAGACCTTTTTTACCGCACTGACCACCATTGGACAACCCGTGCGGCATATCTCACCTTCAAAAACCTTGCCGCTCAGTGGAAGCTTGATGTAAAAGACAAGAATTATTCGTTTTATACTGTTTCCGATTCGTTTTGCGGAACGCTTTCCTCAACCGCAGCCGTCAATGACTCGGCAGACAGAATTGAAATTTGTGTTCCGAAAAAGCAGGAGGGCAAGTACACGGTGCTATATGAATCTTCCGGCAGAAAGACGGCGTCGCTTTTTGAAAAGGACAAGCTTTCTCAGAAGAATCAGTATGAGGTTTTCCTCGGCGGAAACTATGATAAGGTCATCATCTCCACGGCGGCGGAAACAACGGCCTCCCTGCTTGTTTTCAAGGACTCTTATGCGAATTGCCTTCTGCCTATGCTTACGCCGTATTTCTCAAAGATTGTTGTTATTGACCCGAGATACTTTTCAGACTCGCTCAAGGGTATCATGGAGGAAAACCAGTTCAGCCATATTCTGTTCCTGTATAACATGAACACTTTTCTTGCGGATACATCGCTTGCGGCAACGCTTGCAAGCTGAATTGCCGGGCGTCTTCTGACGCCCCTTTTTGTTTCGAGCGTTTTAACGCCGATGCGGCTTTAAGAATTGTCCGGCGGCTGCTTGATTAAAAAACAATGCAAAATTTTCACCATGTTCAACAAAAAGCTTTAATTTTTATTGCAAAATTAAGCTTTAAGTGTTAAAATGACACAGTATGACCGAAAAGAGTTAACGGTCAGCGAGCTTTAAAATCAAAGCTCTTCTTTTCGGTTTTTGGTTTATGCTAAGGAGGAATTTTTTTGGACGATTTTGAAAACAAAGATCTTCAAAGTCCCGAAAACGAAGCTGATTCACAGGCAAAAAGCCCGACTCAGGTTGAAGACGATCTTGTGAAGGAGCTTGAGGGTATCCGTGAGCTTTTGCAAAATGAGCTGGACTCGGAAAAGGCAGAAGCAGTAACTGACGCAAATGCGGAAGCTTTCGGTAATGAGGGCGAACTTATTCAGGAGCTTGATGAAATTGAGCACACCGAAGACGGAGAGGAACTTGAAGAAGAGGAAAAGCGCATCTGCGAATGCTGCGGGGAAAATGAGTGCGACGATTCATTCGGCGAGGATTATCCGTACTGCACAGAGTGCCGCAAGCTAATGACGGCAAGCCCGGTTCATTTCGGCGGGATTGTGATGTTCGTTGTGATGCTTGTTGTTGCCGGAGCGGCTTTGTTCTTCTGCTCGGAAAATGCTGATGATTACACAAAGCTGCTGTCAGCCCAGACTGCATATTCGGAAAAGCGCCTTGTTGATGCCGCAAGTACCTACAGCTCATATATTCAGAACAAAACAGCCGATGACGATGTATCCCTCAAGGCCGTCAGAAACCTTATTGAAATCTTCTCGGTAATGGGCTATTACAATGATGCGGCAAACCTTGTTGAGACATACGGCGAAAAGCATGCTTCAATCATGAACAATGAGAAGTATGCAAAGATTCCCGAAATATACGCTTCTTTCCTTGCAACATCATCCGCTGTCAACGATGCAATCGGTGAAGCAGTCAATTCAGGCAAGAAGTTTGACTACGATAAGGAAGCCGCAAAGCTTGACAAGTTGCTTAAAGAGGAAAAGAACGAGGAGGGCACACCATATAGCCCCGTGTTCCTTGAGTATTACAAATATGTTCTCATGAGCCTTGCAAACTTTGAGGAAAGCAAACAGATTGAGCAGCTCCTCAAGGTCAAAGAGATTGACAAGGGCGAAAACGGCTGGATTTATCTTCCGAACTTCGTCAATGTATACTCAAAAATGGGCGATGCAGAGAATGCAGGCATTTATTTTGAAGAGTGTATGAAACTCAATATTCAGGAATCGGATCTCTATATGGTTTATGCCAATGCTTATCGCTTCGGCAAAGAGATTGATGTTGATAAGATTGTTGAAATTGCCGACCGTGCAAAGGAAAGCTGGCCTTCTTCCGCACCTGCCGGCTATCAGCAGATTTATGCTGTTGCCTATCTTCTCAAGGGTGACGGAGAAAACGCAATGAAAGCGATTGAAGAGTTTGTCGGAAACGGAACCTATACTGTTACTGCTTGTAACCTTTATGCCCTTTGTTCGCTTTATGTCAAGGATAACGAAGGCTATGAAAAGATGGTTGAACTCTTCAAAAACTCCGGTTCTTCAATCGGAAGCACCATTGAAAAGTATAAGAACGGAAAAATGACTCTTGAAGAGGTTCTCACCGATAAGGGAGGTGACATCTGATGTCAGCAATTTACGCAATAACAAGATTTCTCACTTTCCCCGGTGCTGCCGTCAGAGCAATGTGGGAGCACATGATTTGCAAAATCGGCGGCGTTCCCGTTGAAGATAACAGAACATTCCGTTTTGACGAAATGTGCAGTCATATCGAGCATGAGCTGATGCCGAAAGCCGGCAATGCTTTTGCAATCGGTTTTGTTCCGGCTTTTTTCAACGGTATTCTTGCTTTCCTGCTTGCGCTCGGTCCGGTGCTCGGATTGTTTGCTTTTGAAATGAGCGGAACTGTTTCAAGAATAGTTTATATCGTTGCCTATTGGTTTGCTTTTTCGCTCTATGTCAACAGCTATCCGACAATTGAGGATGCGCTCAACATGAAGGAAAAGGTATATAAACACGGAAACATTGCACAGAAGATTTTCTATACTCCGGGATTTATCGGCTGCTACATTGGCGCATATCTTGAAAAATACTGCGTTACATTTCTTTTTGCAGCTGCGGTACTTGTTGTTTTCATTATTAAACTGTAATATGAACCGCTGATTGACGGCGGTTGACCGATGGGACTGTCACATTCAGCGCCGAGCAAAAAGCAAAACCCTTTCAGCGACTGAATGTGTCGGTTCCTTTTTTCTTGACTGACAGGAGATGAAATATGGAAAAGAAAAAGCTTACTCGAAAAGAACTTGAATATTACGCACACATGGCAGCGGAAACCTATGTTAATGACCCTGTCCATATTTACGCAACTAAGGATGAGAAGCTGCGCAAAAAGTTTCTCTATCACTTCATGCTGGAGCGCCTTGCAACCTCAAACGGAGAAGATTTTATCTATGAAGACGGGGAAAAGCGGGGCTTGTGTGTATGGAGGGACGCCCACAACGACTACACAATGTTTGATTTTCTCAAGTGTCCGAACTGGGTTTTTCTGTGCGTATATTTTCCGTCCTTGATAAAAACGCTCAAGGTGTTCAGTCACCTTGACCAGAAAGTCTTTGAAAAGAATACGCTGCTCATTTCTCCAGTTTTTGTTGACAAAGACCACAAGGGAAAGGGGATAGGCACGGAACTGATAAAAAAGGGGATAAAAGATCTTGCGCCGCTCGGATACAAGCTCGGTCTTGAAACCCAGAATCCGGAAAATGTTGCGTTATATGAGCGTCTCGGCTTCAGAACGGTTGAATACAAGTTTTTCAAGAGCGAGAAAATACATAACTATTACATGGTATATCAGCCGGAGAACTGAAACATTTCTGCGGCACAAAAATTTTAAGCGCCTTAGGAGGAAAAACAATGCCTTATATCGAACTCAAAACAACTGCAAGCGTTACACCGGAAAAGTCAGAGAGCCTTAAAGCGGCTTTCGGAAAAGCTATCGGGACCTTTCCCGGCAAAAGCGAAAGCTGGCTCATGGTGAATATCGAAGGAAACCGTGATATGTATTTCAAGGGAAGCAACAGCACGGATTGCGCAATGGTTTCGGTTGATCTTCTCGGTTCGGTTTCATCCTCGGCATCGGAAAAAATGACGGCCGAGCTTTGCCGTATACTCTCAGAAGAACTTTGTGTTGCGCCGGATCGGGTATATGTCAAATATTCCGGCTTTTCCGATTGGGGTTGGAACGGCGGTAATTTCTGATTGCTGCTTGTCGACCGATAAACTGTTTATAAGATGATCCAAAAAAAGCTATAATTTACTGAATGGCAACACATTGTTCCAAACATGTAAATTATAGCTTTTCGTTTTGTTTTAACTTTTTGCTTTGTTAAGCAGCCTTCTGCGCAACGGCCTCGGTAACTGTGAATTCAGCTGTTGCAGCCTCTCCGCTGAGGAATGTCTTGGTCAGTCTGTAATCGCCGGCCTTGAGATAAGGCATACCGAAGATGTTGAGTTCAATAACACGGGTTGAGGATTCAAGCGGCTTGATATCGCCGGAAACGATGTCCTTGTTTGCGCCGAGAATCGAGACCTCTTGCCAATTTTCGCCGTCCTTGATTTCAAGCTTGTAGCTTGAGTAGCCGGCCTCATCCTTAACGGTGCTGAAAGTATAGTTACTGATTTCAACGGCAATTGCAGTGGTGTTTGTGTCAACATTACCGACAACTCTCATTGCAACCTTTCCGGTGTTGCCGCTTGAAAGCATTGTGATGAGGGTAACGATGATAGCCACAAAGCCGGTGAAAATCGACTTGAGCGAAACTGAGCTGAGTTTGTCCTTGAGCAAAACATTGATAATATCTGCCATTTTTGTACCTCCTGTT
>JAEDHZ010000261.1 GCA_016292705.1 Clostridiaceae bacterium | reverse complement strand
GGGTGAGCTGTTCGTTGCCTGTTCCGCCGGAACCTATGTACGCTCGCTTATTGCGGATATGGGCGAAGCGCTCGGAACAAAGGCTGTGATGACTGCATTGCGCCGGACAAGCGCAAACGGTGTTGCCGTTGAACAATGCCGGACGCTTTCTGAGCTTGAAAGTCTCCGTGACGGCGGGGGACTTTCGGAAACGGTTGTTTCAATTTCCGATGTTCTTTCCTTTGAAAAGCTGACCGTCAGCGCAAATCAGGCAAAGCGTTTTTCAAACGGCGGCGAGCTTTCTCTTGAAAGAATAGCAAAACCTGTTTCAGATGAGACAATGTTTAGCGTTTTTTCTCCCGATAATGAATTTCTCGGCGTCGGTGTTACCGATTTTTCAAACGGACTTCTTAAACCGAGAAAAATAATGAGTAAATAAAAAATGATAAATATCAAACCTTTTAACGGGAGGGCATGAGTTGTTTATAACGGACAAAGAATTGTGTGCAGATTGCCTTTTGGCTCTCGGAAATTTTGACGGCATTCATCTGGGACACAAAGCTGTTCTCCAAACGGCATTGAGCAAGGCTCAGGAGCTTGGACTTGTTCCGGCTGTGCTGCTTTTCAACGAGCACCCGAAAAAGGTGCTTTCCGGCATTGCTCCGCCGGAGCTTATTACGCAGGATGATAAAAAAGAACGGCTCGGAAAAATGGGCTTTTCAATTGTCACCGTCCCTTTTTCTGCGGTTCAGAACCTTTCGGCAAGGAATTTTTTGGAAGAACTTTATTGCTCGCTTAATGTTCGTGCGGTATCCTGCGGATATAACTTCCGCTTCGGAAAGGATGCAAGCGGCAACACCGCAACGCTTGAAAAGGAATGTGAGCGGTTAAGAATAAAGCTTTTTGTTTCAAAGGAGCAGGAATATAAAAACGAGCCTGTCAGCTCAACACGAATCCGGACAGCGCTTCACAACGGCAATGTCTGCGAAGCGAACGCAATGCTCGGCGGCGAATTTTCCTATCGCCTTGAGGTTGTCAGCGGCGACAGACGGGGAAGACTTCTCGGTTTTCCGACAATCAATCAGTTTTTTCCGGAGGGCTTTGTTCGGCTGCGATACGGCGTTTATGCTTCAAAGGTCTGCCTCGGCGGACTTTGGTATGCAGGTGTGACAAATATCGGAGTCCGCCCGACGGTCGGCGGCGAAAGCTTCCGCAGCGAAACCTGCATTCTCGGTTTTTCAGGAAATCTCTACGGTGAAACGGTTGAAGTTTTTCTGCTCGATTTTCTGCGTGATGAAAGGAAATTTGAAAGCCTTGACGCATTGACTGCGGCAATAGCCCATGATGCAAAAAAGGCGCTTGAAATATTCAGCAAACAGCAACAAAACAAAGGATGAAAAAGATGAATAAGCTTAATGTTAAAGCAGTTTTTTTTGATTTTGACGATACCCTGCAAAGCAGGAAAGGTGCCTACCGTATATACTGCGAAAATTTCCTGACAAAGTATTTTCCGGGACTTTCAGGCGATGAAAGAGAAAAAAAGCTTGATGAAATGGAAGAGTATGTTGACGGAGGATATAAGGACAGGGAGGTTTATTTCCCGGAGATCATTGAACTTTGGGGCTGGAAAGATCATCCGCCCATGCAGGAGCTTTACGATTCGTTCAACTATGACTACGGAAAAAATGTTGATATGCTTCCGGGTGCGATTGATGTCCTCATGGAAGTTAAACGCCGCGGCTATATTCTCGGTGCAATCACAAACGGCGTTTCCTCTTTGCAGAATCTGAAGCTCGACACCGCCGGAATAAGAGAGCTTTTTGATGTTGTTGTGGTTTCTGGCGATATCGGCATATATAAGCCGGACAGGCGCATTTTTGATGAGGCGGTAAGACGCGCCGGAGTCAAAAACGAGGAAAGCCTTTTTGTCGGCGATCATCCCGTGAACGATGTTGAAGGCGCACTTGGCGCAGATATGCAGGTTATCAGAATGAATTACGGTGATTTTAAGGGCAAAGGGCTTAAAAAAGCCGGTGTTGCCGCTGAGATTGAGGATATCCGTGATGTGTTGAAATATATCTGATATTCTTATCAGAGAAGGAGAATTTGAAGTGATTTGTAACCACTGTTTTTCGCAAATACCCGATGGCGAAGTTATCTGCCCCTTTTGCAAAAAGCGAGTTGCTCAAAAGCGATTTCAGATTAACATACCAGAAGAAAAACTGAATGAGGAGTTCCCTGTTGAGGAAGAAACTGTGCCTGCTGAATTGCAAGAGCAGGTTGAGGAAAATTCCCGGCCCGCTTTTTCTGTTGAGGAAAAGGCTGAACCGAAAGAAGAGCCAGAAGAAGTGACTGAAGAAGTGACTGAAGAAGAACCTGAAAAAGAGCCTGAACCCT
>JAEDHZ010000260.1 GCA_016292705.1 Clostridiaceae bacterium | reverse complement strand
AGCAAAACAGCTAAAACTTTTTTCATATTGATTCCTCCATTTTTAACTTGTATTTGGCTTTTAACTCAGCCGAGCATTTTTTCAATAATACCAACAGCAGCTTTGAGAGCTTCAGGAAGTGCTGAAATGTCCTTTGCTCCCGCCATTGCGCTGTCCGGTTTTCCTCCTCCGGAGCCGCCGGCAAGTTTTGCGGTTTCCCTTGCAATGTTTCCTGCGTGGGCACCGAGCGCAACGGCACGCTTTCCACAGCAGGTGCAGATGTTGCCTGTTCCTTTATCCTTTTGAACCGCAGCAATGACACCGATATAATCATCTCCCTTGCTCTTGACAAGGTCACACATTTTGCGAAGTTCAGGAACGGTTGCATCCTCAAGAAGCGCCGTAACAACTTTAAGCTCACCGACTGACTGTGCATTCTCAAGCATTGCCTGGGTTTTTGCATTGGCGATTACACCCGAAAGCTTTTCAATTTCCTTATCCTTTTCTCTGAGCTCCTGCATAACACCGGAAGCCCTCTGAAGAATATCCTTTGTGTTTGCAACCTTGAGAACCGAAGCAGTATCCGAAAGAAGTTTAATGTTGTCGTTGAAAAGACTGAGGCTGTTGAAACCGGTGACACCCTCAATTCTGCGCACTCCGGCGGCAACGGAAGACTCGGAAACAATTTTGAACAAACCGAGATTTCCGGTGTTTTCGGCATGAGTTCCTCCGCAAAGCTCACATGAAAAGTCTCCGATTTTTACAACACGGACAACACTTCCGTATTTTTCCGAAAACAGTGCCATTGCACCAAGCTTTTTCGCTTCGTCAATAGGCATTTCCCTGACATCAACACTTTCAGCAGCAAGAATTTCATCGTTGACCATTGACTCAACCTTTTCAATTTCCTCGGTCGTCATTGCCGAAAAATGAACAAAGTCAAATCGGACAACATTTTCATCAACCAACTGTCCTGCCTGTTCAACATGAGTTCCGAGAACTTTTCTCAGCGCAGCCTGAAGCAGATGGGCAGCGGTGTGATTGCGCTTTGTTGCATTCCTTTTTTCTCTGTCAACGGTGAGAACCGCCTTTTCGCCAACGGCAATACCCTCGCCCTCAACAATCTTTCCGTGATGAAGAATTACTCCGTCACCCGTCTTTGTTGCAGCGGTAACCTCAAAAACAGCGTTTGCGGTTTTGATTATTCCCCTGTCACCTACCTGTCCGCCGCCCTCGCCGTAAAACGGGCTTTTTGAAAAGACAAGCACTGATTCGCTGTCCATATTGGCAAATTCTGCTCTGCTTCCGTCTGAAATTACGGCAACAACTTCGCTTTCAGTTTCAAGCGTATCATAACCGACAAAGTCGGTTTTTTCAAGACCTTTTGTTACCGAGGCAGTACCTTTCCATGCCTCAGCTCCGGCATCCTTTCTTGCAGCACGGGTTCTTATTCTGTTTTCCTCAACAAGCTTTTTAAATGAGGCTTCATCAACTGAAAGACCTTTTTCTGCAAGAATTTCCTTCGTGAGGTCAATCGGGAATCCGAAAGTATCCTGAAGTCTGAAAGCGTCTTCTCCGGAAAGAACCTTTGAGGTGTTGTTTTCAATCAGTGTATTAAGAAGTGAAAGTCCGGTATCAACTGTCTTTGCAAAGCTTTCCTCCTCAGCCTTGATAACCTTGACAATCAGATCATGCTTTTCCTCAAGGTTGGTATATGCGTTTTTGTTTTCCCCGATAACCGTTTCGCAGACCTCATAAAGGAACGGACGGTTGATTCCGAGCAGCTTTCCGTGGCGTGCAGCACGGCGGAGAAGACGCCGCAGAACATAGCCTCGTCCTTCGTTGGATGGCATTACTCCGTCGCTTATCATAAAGGTTGTGCTTCTGATATGGTCGGTTATGACACGAAGCGAGATGTCGCTCTTTTCGTCAACATGGTACCTGACGCCGGCAATATTAATAACATGCTTCATGATATTGCGTACAGTATCGACCTCAAAAAGGTTGTCTACACCCTGCATAATGCAGGCAAGTCTTTCAAGTCCCATGCCGGTGTCAATATTACAGCTTTTAAGCCGTGTATAATTGCCGTTTCCGTCGTTTTCAAACTGGGTGAAAACAAGGTTCCAGAATTCGGTGTATCTGTCGCAATCGCAGCCGGGACCGCAGGTCGGCGAACCGCAACCGAATTTTTCACCACGGTCAAAGTAGATTTCCGAGCACGGACCGCACGGACCTGCACCGTGTTCCCAGAAATTGTCCTCTTTTCCGAGCCTTACAATCCTTTCCGGCGCAACTCCCACTTCCTTTGTCCAGATGTCAAAAGCCTCGTCATCGTCCTGATAGATTGTTACCCAGAGCTTGTCCACCGGCATTTTCATAACCTTGGTGCAGAACTCCCAGG
>JAEDHZ010000259.1 GCA_016292705.1 Clostridiaceae bacterium | reverse complement strand
AATAAGGAGTAACGCAATGCACATACCGCTTATGGAAACTCAAAAGGTTCGGATTGAATCTTTTGAAAAGGCTCTTGAAGAGTCAAGGATTCAGAATCATATTGAATATGATGTCCGTGACTGGATTTATGTCCCTAATCATTACGGCGAATACCGTTACATACTCGGCACAACCGGCACAAAGCCCCTTATATGTATAGGTGTAAATCCGTCGACAGCAGCTCCGAATGATCTTGACAATACACTTAAATCCGTTGAGCGCATTGCAAAAGGAAACGGATTTGATTCGTTTATAATGTTCAATGTCTATGCCCAGCGTGCAACCCGTCCGCAGGATATGGACAAAGAAATGAATGAGGAGCTTCATTGCGAAAACATGAAAGCTTTCGACTATGTTCTTTCGCTATATGAGGGGGAACATCCGGCTGTTTGGGCGGCATGGGGAAATATTGTTGAGATGAGGCCATATCTTAAACAATGCCTTCGTGATATGGTTGAGATTGGAAAAACGCACAGTGCGGTCTGGTATTCTTCCGGCGCAATCAGCAAAAAGGGTCATCCTCATCATCCGCTATATCTGCGTAAGGACAGCAGGCTTGACGAATTTGAAATGGAAAAATACCTTAATATTCTGTAATCTGTAATAAAATATCCCTTTCAA
The DNA here is from genome assembly GCA_016292705.1 of Clostridiaceae bacterium. GTDB lineage: Bacteria > Bacillota > Clostridia > Oscillospirales > Acutalibacteraceae > UBA6857. The sequence goes on along the minus strand of JAEDHZ010000259.1, from coordinate 1,726 downwards.
AAATAAGAATTACAAACGCTTCTTATTTTTGGAGGGATATTTTTGAATGATCTTGTTGAGAAAAGGGCGCAAACCCTTGCCGAATATATCGTTGAGACAGGAGCAACCGTCAGAGCAGCAGCAAAGCGTTTTGATGTGAGTAAATCGACAGTACATACCGATGTTTCACTACGCCTCAAAGACATTGACCATGATCTTTATGAAAAGGTGCGCATTGTGCTTGATGAAAATAAGGCGGAGCGACATATTCGGGGAGGAAATGCAACAAGGGAGAAATATAAGAGAATAACCTCGCTTCAAAGTGATTGACACTTTGCGTAAAAATGACTATAATTATGTCTGAAGCTATATGATGATATGGCATACAACATTAAGGAAAAGAAGGCATATTTATGGGAAAAACCGAAATGGGCTGCGATTGCACTCATATTGATGAAGAACTTGTGCGGGCAACAAAGAGGAATATGCCTGCTGATGAGTTGATTTTTGACCTTGCTGAATTTTTTAAGGTTTTTGCCGATTCAACACGAATGAAAATTCTTTGGGCACTGCATGAAAATGAGCTTTGTGTCTGTGATATTGCCGTTGTGTTGAACATGACTAAATCTGCCGTTTCACACCAGCCAAGATATCTGCGCAGTTCAAACCTTGTGAAGAACCGCAAGGAAGTATTTGAAATGGCAGTCGAACATCTGGATGAACTGTGATAATTTACTTCAAACAGCCCTTGTGTGGGGCTGTTTACTTGTATTTCAATAAGATTTGTGATACAATACAATAGCGTGAAATCAAGGGGTGAGCTTATGGAAAAGGAATTTGATATAGTTGTTTCAAAAATGACTGCAAAAGATGTTCCTTTTGTTGCCTTGATTGAAAAGGAGTGTTTCAGTACCCCTTGGAGCGAGAACTCACTGCTTGAAAGCCTTGAAACCGAAGGCTCGCTTTTTCTTTGTGCCCGGCTCAACGGCAATATTATTGGCTACATCGGTGCAACGATTGTTCTTGATGAAGCGTATGTTTCAAATATTGCGGTTACCGAAAACATGAGGCGTATGGGTGCAGCAACGCAGCTGCTTTGTGAATGTGAAAGCATCTGCCGTGAAAAGCGGTGCACTTTTCTGACACTTGAAGTAAGAAAAAGTAACTTTGGAGCTGTTGCGCTTTATCAAAAAAAGGGTTTTCATATTGTCGGAGAAAGGAAAAATTTCTATTCTGATCCCTGTGAGAATGCGCTGCTGATGACAAAATATTTTTGAAAACAAGGACTGAAGTTTAATGAAAATTCTTGCAATTGAATCCTCCTGTGACGAAACTGCCGCAGCGGTTGTTGAAAACGGAAGAAATGTTCTTTCTTCTGTTGTTGCATCACAGGTTGATGAACATAGAATATATGGCGGAGTTGTTCCTGAAATTGCTTCCCGCCGTCACGCTGAAGCCATTTCGGGAGTTGTTGAAAAGGCACTTGAGGACGCAGGTCTCAGTCTCGACGGAATTGACGCCGTTGCCGTAACCTATGCGCCCGGTCTCATTGGCGCTCTGCTTGTCGGAGTTAATTATGCAAAAAGTCTTGCCTATTCAAGAGGACTTGACCTGATTGCAGTACATCATCTCCGATCTCATATCGCCGCAAACTATATCACTCATAAGGAACTTGAACCTCCATTTTTCTGTCTTGTTGTCAGCGGCGGACACAGCCATATGGTTATCGTTGAGGATTACACAAGCT
>JAEDHZ010000258.1 GCA_016292705.1 Clostridiaceae bacterium | reverse complement strand
CTTTTTCATCGTCCTGTCAGATATAACAATGAATATTGTCAATTCCGGTTGACGAAACAAAGTATGCGTCCTTTTTTATGATTGCCATATATATCCTCCCGTTTTTGAATTACAGTTTTGTATATCAATTATATTATAACAACCGTCTATAATCAACAGTTAATTGTATTTTTAACAGCTCTGAAGCAAAACAAAAATTGTTGAAAAACACTTGACAACCGCTGAAAATTGTGATAATATTGCAAAGCACCAATACGGAGAGATACCGAAGTGGTCATAACGGAACGGTCTTGAAAACCGTCGTACGTCCTGCGTACCGTGGGTTCGAATCCCACTCTCTCCGCCACTTTTTTTAAATATTCTGTTTATCGACACCCACGGAGAAGTACTCAAGTTGGTGACGAGGCGCCCCTGCTAAGGGCGTAGGTCGGGAAACCGGCGCAGGAGTTCGAGTCTCCTCTTCTCCGCCATGAAAAACAGTCGCATCTGCGGCTGTTTTTTTGTGTTCCAAAAACATCAATTCTGTGATACAATATGTTTGAAGGAGATGAAAGTGATGAAAGAGGATATTATTGAGGCTTTGACCGAAAAAGATGACAAGGCCGCCTGCGCTCTTGCCGAAAGAATTGCATCCGAAAGCCTTGACAGCGGGAAATGGTATGAATACTTCGATGATTTTTCAACGCTGCTTGACCATCCGAAATCTTTGGTGAGAAACCGGGCACTGCATATCCTTGCTGCAAATGCCCGTTGGGATGTCGAAAACAAATTCGACTCGATAATTGATACCTTTCTCACGCATATCACGGATGAAAAGCCGATAACTGCAAGGCAGTGCATCAAAGCCCTTGCACAGATAGGAACAGCACAACCTAAGCATATCCCGAAAATACTCGCATCGCTGCGCAATGCCGATTTATCAGAATATAAAAACAGTATGCGCCCTCTGATAGAAAAGGATATTGAAATGACGGAAAGTATATTGACTGAATTTGCGAACTCAACAATGGGGAATCTTTAAGATTCAAATCCGCTTTATAACTCCACATTACAAAACCCTCCGGACTTTGCAAAAATCCGGAGGGCATTATCTTTTTATCTCATTTCACCGTTACAGTGCATTTGTAGCTTATGCCGGCATGCTTTGCAGTAATGACAGCAGTTCCTTTTTTAAGCCCCTTTACAAGACCGTTTTTGTTCACACTCGCAACCTTTGGATTTGATGATGTCCATGTAACATTGCTCACTGCACCCTTGAGATCAAGGTCAGCGGTCTTTGTGAGCTTCAATGTGAGCTTCGTGCTGCTCAGCTTCTGATTGATAACGCTGACTGTGCAGGTGACCGGAACCTTGTTCCTTGTTGCTGTTATTGTTACCTTGCCTGCTTTGAGTGCGGTAACAACACCTGTCTTGCTGACAGAAGCAAGGTTTTTGTCTGAACTTTTCCAGGTAACTGTTCCTGTTCCGCCGAGATATGTCAAGTTAAGCTTCTGACCGACATAAAGCGTTTTATCTGACACATTGAGCTGGCGTTTTTTGACCGTGACTGTGCAGGTTACCGGAACCTTGTTCCTTGTTGCTGTTATTGTTACCTTGCCTGCTTTGAGTGCGGTAACAACACCTGTCTTGCTGACAGAAGCAAGGTTTTTGTCTGAACTTTTCCAGGTGACTGTTCCGGTTCCGCCGAGGTATGTCAAGTTAAGCTTCTGACCGACATAAAGCGTTTTGTCTGAAACATTGAGCTGGCGTTTTTTGACCGTGACCGTGCAGGTTACCGGAACCTTGTTCCTTGTTGCTGTTATTGTTACCTTTCCTGCGTTGAGTGCGGTAACAACGCCTGTCTTGCTGACAGAAGCAAGGTTTTTATCTGAACTTTTCCAGGTGACTGTTCCGGTTCCGCCAAGGTAAGTCAAGTTAAGCTTCTGACCGACATAAAGCGTCTTAGCTGAAACATTGAGCTGACGTTTTTTGACCGTGACCTTGCAGGAAAGTGTGTATCCGCCAGTGGTTGCAGTAATCACCGCAGTGCCCTCTTTCACCGGAGTTACAACTCCGGAGGAGCTGACCTTTGCAACAGCCTTGTTCTTTGTTTTCCAAACAACGCTTTCGCTTGAATTGACTTTAAGATTAAGATTTGTTCCATGATAGATAACAGCAGAGGTTTTGTTGATGGTCGGACGAATCCTGAACTCTTCGGAAATCATTCCGGTGAAACCGCCGGAAAGCAGAATTTCAACCGATGCCGTTCCGACTTCACGGTTTCCGTCAAAAAAGACGGTATAGTCACTGCCCTCTTTCAAAGTCGTGTCTTTATATGTAAGCTTAATTGCAGGTTTGATATCTTTTCCCGTATAGTTATAATCCTGAATTCCTGAAACTGTTACCTCG
>JAEDHZ010000257.1 GCA_016292705.1 Clostridiaceae bacterium | reverse complement strand
ACGGGCTTTTTGCGTGAACTTATCGCCTACGGCTCAATTTTTTCACTGAAGATTTCCGCCCTCCCCGTTTTTCCTGCGGTTGCTCTTCCGTTCGGCGGACTTGTTATTCTCGGCTTCCTTTCCGCAGCGCAAAAGGCTGTTGTAATGAGCCGTTTTAAAGATGAGTCGACCGACACTTTCAACTTTTCAAAAGTGTTTGAAAAGCCGGTGATTCATGATCCCGGTCTCGGTGTTCAAAAAGGCAAAAAGAAAAAAATCTCACAACCGAAAACTCCTGAAACGGACAGAATCCGTCCGAGATATTTTTCAGAGAATGAAACGGAGGGTAAAACAATATGAATCCTTTTGTTTCAATGCTCATTACTGCGCTTTACGCAATGCTTGTTCAGAATCTTGTTCTTTCCTCCGCCTACGGAGTGAGCGAAACCGTACGCATTGCAAGAACACCGAAGCACATTCTGATGTATGCCGTTTCGGTTTTGTTTTACTGCTTTTCAACCTCTTTAGCCTGCATTGCCGCAGACAAAGCCGGGTTGACGGAAAACATCAGCACACCTGTTCATGTCGCAATCTACACGGTCATTCTCTGCGTGATATATCTTTTCAGCTGTGTGTTCTGCATACTTGTTCTCAAAGCAGACAAAAAGTTTATGAACTCGCTCGGAATCTGTGCGTTCAATTCGCTCGTTCTTTGTGTTCCGATTATCAATTTCAAAGCTAATCACACCATTCTTGAAGCAGCAGGAACGGCTGTCGGTGCGGCGGGTGCTTTTGTTCTTTCGGTAGTGCTCATCAACGGCGCAATGCGCTTTTTGCAAAGCAGAGACATTCCGGAGGTTTTCAAGGGTACTCCTGCGCTGTTCATCTATGTTTCGCTTTTATCTCTCACGCTTTCATGCCTTTCGGGCGAAGCGTTGTTTATATAAAACTCAATTTTGCCGGAAAGGCTATGATTCTTATGAACCTGAAAAAAAAATTCAAGCGAAAAAAAGACCCCTATCCTATCAATTCTCCGGTAAGGGTAAAAAAAAGCTATTACACATTTTCAAAAGAATATCCGGCTGCAAAGGTCATCAAAATCAAGCATACAAAAAGCAAAAAAGAGCGTGCTCACACTTTTCTGCGTGCGGTGCTCGGTGTGTTCTGCTTTTTGCTCATTGTCTGCGTCTCCTTCTTTGCCGTGAATCTCGGACTGAAGTTTTCAAACAAACCAATGCTTCCGGATAACGCTGACTTTTCAACCGATGGCGAAAAAAGCGGCGAAAATCTTTTCAGCTCCGATTCAATGCGTGCGCTTTATATGCCCTATGAGCTGCTTTCAAACCGGAAAGAGCTTTCCTCTTTCATCAGGGAAATTGAGCGAAAGGACTGCAACAGCGTTGTTATCGACTTCAAGACTGAAAACGGAAGGCTTGTTTATTCCTCGCAGACCGGTCTTGCAAGGCAGGGAAAATGCGCCGTTTTCAACAACGAAACGGTCAAAGAGGCATTGAGAATTTTTGATGCCAATGATGTCAATATTGTTGCAAGATTCTTCTGCTTTGAGGATGAAATTGCAAGCATTACCGAACCGTCGTATGCAGTAAAATACAAGGATACCCAGGTGCTCTGGCACGAAAACATTGCAGAGGGCACGGGCGGAACCTGGCTCAACCCGTATTCTTCCGGCGCTGTCAATTATCTGCTTGACCTTTTAAAAGAGATTTCCTCAATGGGTGTCAGCGGTTTTATTCTTGAGTCAGCCTCATTCCCCAAAGGTGACCTTTCAACGGCAGGTTTCCCCGGCGAAAAGGGCGAAAGCACCCGTGCAAAAGCGTTGTTGAGCTTCATTGAAAAAGCAAGAAAAACTGTTCCCGAAAGCTGTTTTCTTCTCCTTTCAATGGACGCCGACAGCATCTCGGGAGAAAAAAGCGTCATTTCATACGCTGATTCGCTTCTCAGAAGTGAGGCAGACGGGCTTTGCCTCAACACCGAAATCCGTCCTGAAGGATATGTTGTTGACAGAAGAAGCAGTTACGCTTCCATGCTCTCCCTCTTTTCCCAATTCAGGCAAAAGCAAAAGGAGAATGCTGTTTTTGCCGCAAGAATCAGCATGGATGAATACAGCAGAAAATACATCCGAACGCTTCAAAGAAGCGGCTATGAAAGCTTTGTTCTTTTTGACGAGAGAGGAAACTACTGATAAACATCAAAACACCCCGACGGTGCTGTTTGAGTACCGTCGGGGTGTTGTCATAAATCTGATGTGCAGATTACGCAGTCAGATTTTGCAAAAGCTGCGCAGGAATCCTATCGGATTTCAAGCGGTTTTTGTGCTGCATAAAGGAAAAGATGCAAGTAATATGGCATCAAAGCGTATGCTGTGATTTTTTCAGAGGTTGCTTAATATTTC
>JAEDHZ010000256.1 GCA_016292705.1 Clostridiaceae bacterium | reverse complement strand
ATTTTGTTATGCCTTTTTTGCGGTTTCTTTCTTTTCGGATTCAGCGCTTTCGCCCTTTGATTTTGAAACAAGGAGGTTTGTGATGATGCCGAGGATAAGAGCGCAGGCAACCGAGGTGAGGGTAACCTTGCCGAAGCTTACAACAAGTCCGCCGATTCCGCAGATGAGAATGACGGCAACAACAAAGAGGTTCTTGTTTTCGCCAAGGTCAACTCCCTGAATCATCTTGAGACCGCTGACTGCAATGAAACCGTAAAGGGTGATGCAAACGCCGCCCATTACGCAGTTCGGAATACTTGCAAGGAAGGTTACAAACGGTCCGAAGAAGGAAATTATGATAGCCATGACAGCTGTTGTGAGAATGGTTACAATGGAAGCGTTTCCGGTGATTGCAACGCAGCCGACCGATTCTCCGTAGGTGGTGTTCGGGCAACCGCCGAAGAGGGCACCTGCCATTGAGCCAACGCCGTCACCAAGGAGAGTTCTGTGGAGACCCGGCTCGGTGAGGAGGTCTTTTTCAATGATTGATGAAAGGTTCTTGTGGTCTGCAATGTGCTCTGCAAAAACAACGAATGCAACCGGAACATACGCAACGGCAACAGTTGCAATGTACTGACCGTTAATCTGTGAAAGACCCTTTGCAGCCTGGAGAATGGTGAAATCGGGGATTGCGAACCACTTCATATCGTGGAATACGGTGAAGTCGATAACCTGAAGGGCAGTATTGCCGGTCTTCATGCCGATTACCGTGAAGATTGTTGCTGTAACATAACCTGCGCAGATGCCGATGATGAACGGAATGAGCTTTGCCATCTTCTTTCCGAATACCGAGCAGATGATAACGGTGAAGAGTGTAACAAAACCGCAGAGAAGAGCAACATAGGGGTTTGCGGCGGATACCGATGAAACCTCATCAACAATTGCTCCGTCCTTGATGACCTGAGTTGTGACCTCTGTCATAACCTTGCCGAGGGTGAGATCGCCGACTGCGTTTCCTGCAAGGGAGAGACCGATGATTGAAACTGTCGGTCCGATAACAACTGCCGGCATAAGCTTGTCAATCCATTTTACCCCTGCAATCTTGACTGCGATTGCAAGAACAACATAAACAAGACCTGCGAATACTGCACCAAGGATGATTCCGGCAAAACCTGCCTGAGCAGAAACAGCTCCGCCGAATGCTGCGAACATTGAACCGATGAAAGCGAAGGACGAACCGAGGAATACCGGACTTTTGAAGCCTGTGAAGAGGAGATAAACGATTGTTCCGACACCGGCGCCGAAGAGTGCCGCTGACTGGCTCATACCGTTGCCGACGATTGAGGGTACCGCAATTGTTGCTGCAAGAATTGCAAGCAGCTGCTGGAAGCCGAATACGACCATCTGACCGAATTTCGGTTTGTCCTGAACATTGTAAGTGAGTTTCATTTTTTTACAAACCTCCTGAAAAAAATTACTTTATTAACTGCACCTGAGTGCCTGTTAACCTTTGATAATCCTGACGCATTCCTCTGTTTCATAGGGGCGGATGCAAACCTTGACAATTTCGCTTTTTGCTGTCGGAATGTTTTTTCCGACATAGTCCGCACGAATCGGAAGCTCACGGTGGCCTCTGTCAACAAGAACGGCAAGCTGAATCTTTGCCGGCCTTCCAAAGGAAAGGATTGCGTCAATGGCAGCTCTTGCCGTGCGTCCGGTGTAAATGACATCATCAACAAGGACAACCGTTTTCCCGTTAACATCAAAGTCAACTGCGCTTGCGTTGAGCGTGGGCTGTTCCAGAACACAGGAAAGGTCATCACGGTAAAGGGTGATATCAAGGCTTCCTGTTTTTACGGATGCTCCGAGCTTTTCAAGGTTTTTTGCAACAATCTCGCCAAGCTGTTCGCCCCGGCGCCTGATGCCGACAACGCAAAAGTTTTCGGTGGACTCATTTCTTTCAATAATCTGGTGAGCAATTCTCATCAGCGCCCTGTCCATTGCAAGAGCATCCATAACAACCGGTTCCGTTTTCAGTCACCCCTTTTCGCAAAAAAACGCAAAAAAATATCCTGCCGGTGAGAGGCAAGACAGACATAGTTTAAGGCGCAACAACTGCGCAAATTTATATGAACATCTTGTCGGTCTCACTGTACCGCCCTTAAAGATTTGTTTGTCAAACTATAGCACACACCGAATAAAAAGTAAAGAGAAAAAGAACAAAAAAGCTATTTTTGTTGAAAGCTGTCAAAGTCGTTTGCAAATATGGATGATATTATGGCAGTTTTGCGCCGACACGGAAAGGAATTTGCTGTATTCATCGCAGAGCATCAAACGAAAGTTCTGTAATTAACCGGTATTGTAAATATACAACGGGGCTTGGTTTTCTTATTATTGAAATTACACTGTTTTTCAAAAA
>JAEDHZ010000255.1 GCA_016292705.1 Clostridiaceae bacterium | reverse complement strand
CGGAGTGAGGATTTCATCGCGCTTGCGCGATTTCATTGAAAAGTTTGCAAATGTGGGCTTTTTTGTCCCTCTTATCTGATTTCAAATGGCGGTGCCAAGAACAGGAGTTCAGTCGGGAGATTTGCATGCTTACTCCACGCTTTCCATGTAAGCCACAGAACGAAAGAAATTGTGTTTTTGATTGCATACTTGCAATTGTGCGGAAAAGGTGGTAAAATTCAAGCTGATATATGCGATAGAAAGGGAGCACTGATATGGATTTCAAAAACCTTCTTGAAAACACAAAAGGAAAGCTTAAAGAATATGCCGACTTTGCTGTTGACGGCATCACTCACATCTGTTCGGAATTCGGACCTCGTGAGTGCGGAAGTGAAAGCGAAAGAAAAGCTCAGGAGTATATGGGCGAAATGCTCAAAAACTATGCAGACACCGTAACAAGGGAAACTTTCTCTGCTCATCCGAGAGCGTTCATGGCCTTTGTTCCGATTGCCGGAGGAATGATGCTTGCTTCAACCTGCGCAAACCTTATCGGCGCATTCAAAAAGAACAAGCTTGCCGCTGCGTCAGTGCCGCTCATCGGTGCAACTCTCGGCAGTGTTGTCGGTGAGTTCGGCCTTTATAAAAAACCTCTCGACCCGTTCTTTCCCAAAAAGGAATCCGGCAACATCGTCGCCGTAAGAAAAGCTACCGGCGAGACAAAACGACGCATAATCATTTCAGGTCACACCGACTCTGCGCCCGAGTGGACATATACCTATAAGCTTGGTTCAAAGGGCGTGTTTGTTGTTGCGGGAAGTGCTGTCGCAGGTCTCCTTTACGGCATCGCTTCAACCGCTGTTTCGCTCACATCAAAGAGCGAAAAACTCAAAAAGGCTCTCGCTCTCGGTCAGCTTGCTTTTGTTCCCTCGTTTTCCGCCCTTTATAAATTCACGGATCCGAAACGCTATGTTGACGGAGCAAACGATGATCTTACCGGCTGCTATGTTGCAAATTCCGTTATCAAGTACCTTTCCGATAATGATGTCCGCTTTGAAAACACCGAAGTTATCGCCCTGCTTGCAGGCGGAGAGGAAAGCGGTCTGCGCGGCTCTGAAGCATTTTTCAAGGCTCATCCGGAGATGCTCAATGACGGCGTTGAAACTGTTTTTGTGGGATTTGACACAATCCGTGATGAGGAGTATATGATGATCTATACAAGGGATCTCAACGGCCTTGTCAAAAACGACATCGGCGCTTGCACACTTGTTAAAAATGCTGCCGCAAAATGCGGAAAGGATGTTCCCTTCGGTTCAATTCCGCTCGGTTCAACCGATGCCGCAGCGGCCTCAAGGGCAGGCTGCAAGGCCGCAAGCTTTGTTGCAATGGATCCCGCTCCGGCAAGATACTACCATACCCGTCTTGATACTGCGGATATTCTTTGCCCGGAAACGATTGAAAAAACAATTGAAATTGCTTTGAACACCGTTTTTGATTTTGACGAAAACGGACTCAACTGAACAAAACACAACAAAAAGGAGCTGAACTGATTTGCTTTCAGAACAGCTCCTTTGTTCAGTCTACGGATAATCTTTGTGTTTTCAAAATGCAATATATCTGCAAAGATAAACTGATAAATAAACCGTAAATCAAGGATTCTTTTAAAAATCAGATGAGATGATGAATAGGCGTCGGGATCGGGGAGCAGTGTTTCTGATATTCTGCCGTTCAGTCGTCAAAGCCTATCCTCGGATCAATGAGAACATTGTATATATGGCGGGAAAGGTTCTGTGCCATTGTTTCAAGCGTTTCGGGGAAACCTCTGATTATCCAGAGATATATGATTCCCGTGAAGCCGCCCGTGACAAAGGTATAGGCGTTTTTGAGCCATTCAACTCTGGGCTTTGAATGGGTGGGAAAGCCTATCGGAATGAGCATATCAAAATACATCTGACCAAGCTCAAGGTGGATTTTGTTTTCTGAATTGGGATTGTAGATAATCTTGGAAATTTCAATGTTTTCCGTTATAAGTTCAAGCATTTTTACCATCAGATAGTAAACATCGTCAACGGTGATTTTTTGGCCGCACTTCATCATCTGCTTGAGGTTTTCACGGGTCTGTTTTGCAATCAGGCGTTGTTTGTCATAAAACTCCTGCATGATTTTTTGGTGCAAGTCATATATATCCTCAAAATATGAGTAAAATGTGCAGCGGTTGACATCGGCCATGTCGCAAATTTCTTTAACGCTGATTTTGCTCAAAGGTTTCTGGTCAAGTAGTTCAATGAAGCTTTCCTTGATTACCCGTTTGCTGTATGCAGCGCGGCGATTCTCCTTTTTTTCCGTCTCAGCCATGAAACCCACCTCCGGAATGTTACAAATGGTCATTTACTGTATGTTGACTTTTCAACAATGTGTATAGTATAATAAACAAGTCAAAAAA
>JAEDHZ010000254.1 GCA_016292705.1 Clostridiaceae bacterium | reverse complement strand
GTAATAGTACGGCGTCATCCTGAAAAGGTTCATAATGTCATCGTTGTTTTCAAGTTTAATATCAGCGCAAACTTTAACCGTTTTTTCAAGAATCATGTTTTCTGCAGAAGGAAGCACTTCGTCATTTTCATAAGGTGTGTCATAAACTGCTTTTTTAAGCTCCCATAAATGTTTTTTTCCGGGAACAGCTGTAACGAGTGTGCCGCCTTTTTTCAGTATGCGTGAAAACTCATGGGCATGAAACGGCGCAAAAAGGTGGAAAGCAAAGTCAATCGTCTCGTCAAAAACCGGTATATGTGAGAGATTTGCAACAAAAAATGTAGCGTCAGGCTTTCTCTTTGCTGCCAGGCGAACCATATTTTTCGATATATCAAAACCGAACAAACGGCATTCGAGTTGTTCAGAAATATATTGTGAGTAGTATCCCTCACCGCAGCAGATGTCAAGAACATTCGGGCAGTCAATTCTTTCGCTCTTAATCAGCTCGCAAACCGCTTCGGCAAGTGATGAAAAATATCCCTTGTTCAGAAAACTGCGGCGAGAAAGAGCCATGCTTTTGTTGTCTCCGATCAGTTCACCTTGCTTATGTGAGCCGGAAAGCAGGTTGACATAACCTTCTTTGGCTTTGTCAAAACAGTGGCCGTTTTTGCAGGAGTATGATTTTTGAATGTCTTTCAGCTCGCTTTTGCAAACCGGACAACAAAGTATGGACTCAGTTTTCATTTTCTACCACCTTGTAACATATGAAACGCTTCTTGAAATAACTCTGATTTTATGGTATTATAACTTATATTGACAGACAAGTCAAACGGCACCACAGTTGAAAGGATAATCGGCAGTCAGTTTCTGCTTCGGGTATAAAGATGTCTAAGGATAAGAACCAAAAAACCAACGCCATGCGTATTCTTGACAAAAACAAAATACCGTACAAGGTTAATTATTATGAGTGTGATGAGTTTATTGACGGCGTTCATATTGCAAACATGCTCTCCCAACCGTTGGATTCAACCTTCAAAACACTCGTAACAAAAGGAAAAAGCGGTGAATACTTTGTTTTTGTGATACCGATTGACAAGGAACTTTCTTTGAAAGCCGCTGCAAAGGCAGTCGGAGAAAAGAGCATCGAAATGGTTCATGTCAAGGATATACGGGCTGTTACGGGATATATCAGGGGAGGATGTACATCAATCGGCATGAAGAAGCAGTATGTGACTGTTATTGATTCTTCGGCTCTGCGGTTTGATGAAATCATCATTAGCGGAGGTGCGCTCGGAACTCAGATTTTCATTTCTCCGCTTGATCTTGTCAAAGTTACAATGGCAAAAGTTGAAAGTATTACTTTATAACTTAAAAGCAAAGGATAGTTGATTGATGAAAAACTTATCGGCATATATCATTGCCATGCTGCTTGTTTTTTTTGCTTTGTTTTGCGGCTGTTCAAACAATGAATATTCGGATGTCAGTATCTCAGAGGTCATGAGCAACAATGTTTCTGCTTTTGCAGATGAAAACGGAAAATTCTGCGATTGGATTGAGCTTTTTAATCCGACCGAAAGCGACATTGACCTTTTCGGCTATTCTTTGACTGACAACGGCATGAAAGCAGATAAATTTGTTTTTCCGTCCGTTGTGCTCAAAAGCGGTGAATACCTTGTTGTTTTTGCAGACGGAAACTATAAGTATGATGTTCAGAACAAAATTTTTCACGTACCGTTCAGGATAAGCGGTGACAAAGGAGAAGGAATCCGTCTTTACGGAAAGGACGGAACACTTGTTTCCCTTTTGAATCTTCCTGCGCTTGAAGCAGATACTTCGTTTGGTGTTGACAAAAGCGGAAATAGTGTAATCTTCAATAATCCCACGCCGGGAAAGCCGAACACCTTTGAGTCTGAGCTTTCCCAAAACAGCGCAGCAACTGAACCTGAGCGGGAAAACAATCTTTCCTCTCTTTGCATCAACGAATATTCAACAACAGGCACTCAGACACTTCTTGACTCTGAAGGAGATTTTGTGAGCTGGGTTGAGCTTCATAACAGCGGGAAAACCGAAGTGGATCTTTCCGGATTGTTCCTTTCTGATGATGCGGACGACAACGAAAAATGGGCTTTCCCTGATGGTGCAAAGATTAAAGGTAACGGCTACCTTTTGGTAATGCTTTCCGGAAAAGAAAAAACCTATAAAGTCGGCGGTGAACTTCATGCCACATTCAAGCTAAACGGTAAGGAGGACAGGCTGTTTCTTTTTGACAAAGAGGGAAAAACTCTTGATTCAATTGAGGTTTTTGAGCTTTTTTCAAATCTCTCCTGCGGAATTGATTCAAACGGAAGGACGGTTTTCTTTCCTGATGCTACTCCGGGAGAAAAGAACGGCCTTTCAGGTTTTGAAAGCGTTGAAAGCGCAGGAAAAACCAAAAACAAAAGCC
>JAEDHZ010000032.1 GCA_016292705.1 Clostridiaceae bacterium | reverse complement strand
CCTGTCAGTAATATATCTTTCAGAAAGAACGACTGTTCTTTTGACAAGTGCGTCCGAAATGCGGACACGATGATAGTTTTCATAATAGCCTTTGATTCCGAGAAGAATTTCCGTTGCATCCTCAATTGACGGTTCTTCAATCTTGACGGGCTGGAAGCGCCTTTCAAGCGCAGCATCCTTTTCAATGTGTTTTCTGTATTCGGTGAATGTTGTTGCGCCAACAACCTGAATCTCACCCCGGGAAAGAGCAGGCTTGAGAATGTTTGCGGCGTTCATTGAGCCTTCGGCATCGCCGGTTCCGACAAGATTATGTACCTCATCAATGAACAGAATTATATTTCCGTTGGCTTTGACCTCATCAACAAGATTCGTTATTCTGCTTTCAAACTGACCTCGGAACTGCGTTCCGGCAACAAGCGCTGTGAGGTCAAGCAGGTGAATTTCCTTGTCTGCAAGCCTTGCGGGCACTTCTCCACGGGAAATCCTGAGCGCAAGGCCCTCTGCAATTGCAGTTTTGCCGACACCCGGTTCACCGATAAGGCATGGATTATTCTTTGAACGGCGGCAAAGAATCTGAACAACCCTCGAAATTTCCTTGTTCCTTCCGATAATATTATCAATTTTGCCTTCCCTTGCCCTTGCGGTAAGGTCAGTGCAATAAAGGGTAAGGAATTTGCGTTTTTTGGCGGCAGCTTTGCGCTGTTTGCGTGTGAGCTTTTCACCAGACGGCGCAGCAGACTTTTCAGGCTCCTCAGCTTTCTGTTCAGGCGGCTGCTGCATATTCATAAGTCCGTTCTGAAGGTCTCCGAGAAGCCCCTGCAAGAACGGAACGGTCGGCGAACCTCCTGCTTCAAAACCGCCCTCCTCATCATCGGAATCCGGGAACATATTGCTGAACTGCTCCGAAAGTGAGTCAACATCCTCCTCGGTGATGCCCATGCTGTCCATCATCTGCTTGATAGGACCGATGTTCATTTCCATTGCGCATTGAAGGCAGAGACCCTCCGGAACGGTTTTTCCGTCTATTATTTTTGAGATGAAAATTACGGCAGGTCGTTTCTTACATCTGCTGCAAACAACTTTTTTCATGTTTATCTCCTTGAAAAGTGAAAAATAAAACTATATCTGAATTGCTCTGCGTTGAGCCGATTGCATACTTACTTTGAAAGCTTCTGCGCTTTCTTTTCCCTGAAATGCTCACGGAACTGTCTGTATGTTTCGGGCATATAGCTTGCAAAAGCGAAAAGGCAGGTAAAAGCGGCAACAACAACAAGTATTCCGGTAAGAATTCCCGGCATTGTCCAGACATTTGTCAGAACACCGACCTCAGGACCGAAAGCAATTATGAGAATCATAACGCCGTAAAAAGTGAATGTTGCAACCTTTCCGGGCAACTCGGCAGCGCCGGGACGGATATTCATGAGAAGCATTACAAGACCACCGATAACCATTATAGCCTCTTTCACAAGGAAAACAAGGAACACCCAACCGAAAGCGTTGATTGTTGCATCTTCTGCGTTCCTGAAGCAAACGAACAGAATTACGGCGATTGTTATCTGGGTAAGCTTATCGGCAACGGGGTCAAGAATTTTTCCGAGAGCACTCACCTGATTGAAGCGGCGTGCAATTTTGCCGTCAAAAAGATCCGTAAGACCTGAAACGGCAAGAATTGCTATTGCAAGAAGCTGATTTCCGTTGAGATACATCACTGCAAAAACGGGAATGAGAGCAATACGGATAACCGAAAGAAGATTCGGTATTGTGAGACAACCTTTGAACAAATCTTTAATCATAAATGTTCCCCCCTGAAATCAAACCGGAACATAGCCGCTGATTGATTTTAAAAGTCCTTTTACTGTTTCAATTATGAGTGAATTGTTTGCCGCATCAATGAACACCTCGTTACCGGTAAGTCCGGCAACAACGCCGACAAGCAGCGCAACGATGATTACGACAAGAATACCCTTGACTGCGCCGAGAACAAAGCCAAGACCGGAGTTAATCTGTCTGATTGCCGGAAGCTTTTTAATAACCTTGTCAAGCAGGCGGACAACAAGCTTCAGAACAAAGGAGAAAGCAATCGTCAGAGCAACAAAAAGAATCGTTCTGATAACAGCATTGCCGATTGGCTGTGCAATATTTGTCATTATGTTCTGAACGAGGTTTTCCCCGGAAATATTCGCATCAGTAACCTGCTCAACAAGCTGCTCTTTGTTTATTCCTATCAGCTCCATAACGCCGGAAAAGGATTCGGGAATCGAATCAATGGCCGAGCTTATCTGAGCTGAATAATCAGCAGAGGCAACACTTCCGAGCGAGGTTGTTACCCGTTCTCTTATGTACTGCTCAAAATACTGCGAAAAAATCTTCGGTGCAAAGGTTGAAGACGCAATCTTTGCCGCAACAAAGGAAATAACATATCCGACCAGGTCAAAAAGCGTTGCAAAAAAACCGCGCTTTGCGGCAACAACCGCAACAGCAACCAAGACGACAACAAGAAGGATATCAATAATAACAGACATTTTTGCCCTCCCAAAACTTGATGTTTTCACCGATTATAGCACACAAATCAATAATAGACAACAGCAATTTAATAATTTTATGGGTTTCAGTCTCTATAAAGAGTGTTGAGAGAATAATAGTATATTCTGCCCGAAGCAACAGTCATTCCGAGACCGGCAGCCGAAAGATCAATTCTTTTGCTTTCCTTTCCGAATGAATTGATGCAGATTATCTGTGAATCGGTAAGGATATATGCCCTCTTTCCGGAGCAGAAAATGTCATACGCTCTGCTTTGCGTTTCATAAACATATTCCAAAGATCCTCCGGGTGAAAAGCACTTTAGTTCGTAGTCACTGAACGAGCCGAACTTTGCGGTCAGAGTAACACGGTATCCGCTTTCATCAGTATAGGAATCAAGAAGCGTTGAAGAATACTTATCACTCATGACAACCGGTTCGCCATTTCCGGGATCGAGGATGAGATTTGCATTGTTGCAAAGCAATCCCAGTCTCCCAAAGGAAATAAAGCTGATATCAACAGCGGCAGAGCCTTTCACAGTATGCTCCCACTCGGTTTTGTCTGAATAAATATCAAGCAGATAAACCTTTGTTTCGATCTCTCCGTCTGACGCAGAAAGCGCCGCACAGGCAAGGTTGCGTCTGTTTGAAGAAATGGCAATTGTAACAATGTGGTCTTTCATGCACGCCCATCTGAACTTTTCCGTTCCTTTTTTGTCGTAATAGGTCAAAACGCAGGCTGCCTCACCGCTTCTTGAAGCAATGGCGTAGCTTCCGTCACCCGCAATCTGCGCAGTAATTATCTGAGCAGAATCAATACTCTTTCCGGAATAGATAATTCTGCTTTTTGAAACAACAAGATATTTTCCGCTCATTCGGTCAAAAACAATTCCATACTTTCCGCTCGTTTTCATAACCGGTTCCGAATAGTTAAGAACTTCGGAAAATTTAAGCTTTCCTGAAGAGTTAATGCAAAAGAGCATCTCGTTCGTCAGGACAAACACGCTTGAATCAACAGCTTCAATATCAACAATATTGCCGCTCGGAAAGGAAAGAGGAAACCCCGAACCGCTTTGCGAAACCCCATTGCCGGATGAATTATCCTTGGGCTGTTCATCAAGATCAACGGTCTGAACCGATTCTTCCTTTTCGCCCTTTCCGTCAGTCGGAGCAAATTTTATTGCAATTAACGCAGCCGAGACAACAAGCAAAATTACGGAAAGAATGACCACAGCCTTGCGCAACATGGCTTTCCTGTTCAGTTTTTCAATGCTTTTGTTCTGCATCAGGTCTCACCTCCGGATAAAAAACCTTGTTGAGATATAAGCCGTCCGCTTTTGCGGTTACACCGGCAAAGGAACGGTCTTTTGCTTCAATAATTTTTCCGATTGAATTCTTTTCAATTTTCCCCTCGCTGATTGAAAGCAGTGTTCCAACCATGATGCGAACCATGTTGTATAAAAAGCCGTTGCCGCTGACATGAAAGACAACAAGGTCGTTTTCCCTTTCCACACCGCAATCAAAAACAGTGCGCACCGTTGTTTTCACCGTTGCTCCGCTTGCGCAAAAGGACTTGAAATCGTGCGTTCCGATGAATTGCTTTGCCTGATTGTTCAAAAAATCGCAATCAAGAGAGAAAGGATAATGCAACGCATAGTTTTCAAGAAAAGGATTCCTTGATTTGCTGTTCCAGATTTTATAGATGTATTCCTTTGAAACACAATCATACCTTGCATGAAAGCTTTCCGGAACATCCTCACAACCTGTTACTGCAATACCGGATGGCAATACGGCATTAAGACCGCACAAGAGCTTTTCGCACTTTCTGTCGCTTTCTGTTCTGAAATTGCAGCAAAACATATTAGCATGAACACCTGCGTCGGTACGGCTGCAGGAAACAGGTTTGATTTCCTCGCCGAGTATACGCTTTGCAGCTTTCCTAAGCTCGCTTTCAACAGTGCAAAGTCCGGGCTGGAGCTGATAGCCGTGGAATTTGCTTCCGTCATACATCAGCGTAAGTTTTATGTTTCTCATTATATGACCTCAGATCAATTTTCCGAAATAATGATTGAGAACAATTACTCCGGCGAGCGAAGCGGCGAACACACCAAGTGCCGCAAAGTCGCCTGCCTGCAACCTCATCTGCTTCATCCTTGTTCTTCCCTCTCCGCCGTGATAACATCGGCAGGTCATTGCAAATGAAAGCTCATAGGCACGCCTGAATGCCGAAACAAAAAGAGGAATGAGTATCGGTATCATCGCCTTGACACGCTCCATGAATTTTCCGTTTTCAAAATCCGCCCCCCTCGCCTTTTGAGCATTCATGATTCGCTCAATCTCCTCAATGAGAGTCGGAATGAATCGCAGTGCAAGCGTCATCATCATTGCAAGCGAATGGACCGGAATATGAAGCAGGCCAAGCGGCGAAAGCAGCCGTTCAATGGCATCGGTAAGTGCTGTAGGAACAGTTGCATAGGTCAGAAGCGAGCTGCACATGATAAGGCTTATTATGCGTACTGCCATAAAAATTGCGGTGAAAATTCCCTTTGTTGTTATTTCAACTATCCAAAATGAAACAAGCGTTGTTCCGCCTTTAATATAGAAGATGTTGAGGATAACGGTGAACATAATTATCGGCAGAATGGGCTTGATACTTTTGAAAAACATTCTGAACGGCACCTTTGAAAGCAAAACAGAACCCACGGTCAGCAAAAGCATCAAAGACAGAGACAAAAAGTTTTTGCAAAGGAAGATGATAACAATGAAAAATATTGTCAGGATAATCTTTATCCTCGGATCAAGCCGGTGAACAAAGGAGTCACCTTTATAATACTGTCCGATAGTTATATCACTGAGCATTGCCACCCCTCCTTTTAAGGAGCTTCAAAAGCTCTTTTTCAGCTTCATCAATTGTATAGACATCGGTTCTTACATCGTAGCCGGCGTTTTTGAGTTTTATGAAAAGCTGCGTAATCTGAGGAACATCAAGTCCCATTGAAACAAGCTCATCAACATGGGAAAAAACATTTTTGACGGTGTCGTAATAGGCAAGCCGTGAATCGTTCATAACGAGAATCTTTGTTGCGATTTTTGCGATATCCTCCATGCTGTGGGAAACAACAACAACCGTGCTGTCCGTTTTTTCCTTGTAGCTGACAATAAGGTCAAGGACGGTTTTCCGTCCGGCAGGGTCAAGACCGGCGCAAGGCTCGTCCAGAACAAGAACCTCGGGTTTCATCGCCATTACGCCCGCAATTGCAACTCGCCTTTTTTCGCCGCCCGAAAGGTCGAACGGAGATTTTTCAAGATAGCTTTCATTGAGACCGACATACCGGAGAGCTTCACGGACACGAGCGGTAATCTCATCCCCGGAAAGTCCCATGTTCTTCGGACCGAAAGCAATGTCCCTTTCAACAGTGTCCTCAAAAAGCTGATATTCAGGGTATTGAAAGCAAACACCCACCTTGAACCTTACTGAGCGGATGTTCTTTTTATCCTGCCAGATATCGTTTCCGTCAAGGAAAACGCTTCCGGATGTAGGCTTCAGAATCGCATTAAAATGCTCAATGAGAGTGCTTTTTCCGGAGCCTGTGTGCCCGATTATGCCGACAAGCTCTCCTCGATTTATTTTTACATTTATATCATTGATTGCCGCAGCCTCACTTGAAGTTCCCTTTGAATAAAGAAAGCTGAGCTGCTTGGTTTCAAGAACTACCGAGTCCATTATGCCTCCAAAATTGCCTTTATTTTTTCAAAAAGCTCGTCCATATCGAGTGCATTGTCCGGAACTTTTATGCCGTCTTTTATAAGTATTTTTGAAAGTTGAGTTGCCGGCGGAACATCAAGCCCGATTTTTTGAAGCGTTTCCACCTTTGAAAAAACCTCTCTCGGTGAAGAATCAAGAACAATTCTTCCCTTGTCCATGACAACAACACGATCTGCCTTTGCCGCCTCATCCATATAATGAGTGATAAAAACAACCGTTATTCCGAATTCCTTGTTGAGCTTTTTCACGGTGCTCATAACCTCACGCCTGCCGCGTGGGTCGAGCATAGCCGTCGGCTCATCAAGAACAATACAGTCCGGTTGCATTGCGATTATTCCGGCAATGGCAATACGCTGCTTCTGTCCTCCGGAAAGTTTATGCGGCTCGGCAAAGCGGAAGTCATACATTCCGACATTTTTGAGTGCTTCGTCAACACGGCGCCTGATTTCTTTCGGTTCAACACCGAGATTCTCCGGACCGAAAGCAACATCATCCTCAACTATTGTTGCAACAATTTGATTATCGGGATTCTGAAAAACAACGCCCACCCTTTTGCGGACATCAAGCGTTTTTTCTTCATCAGCCGTGTCAAGTCCGTCAACAAGTACCTTTCCCGAAACCGGAACTTCAATTGAATTGCAAAGCTTTGCAACTGTTGATTTTCCGCAGCCGTTATGCCCGAGAACGGCAACAAAGCTGCCTTTTTCAATTTTCAGGTTAAAATCTTCAATAACATTATGTGTAACAATGCCCTCCTCGTTCGGGTAACCGAAAGTGACATTGCAAAATTCAATAAAAGCAGACATCAACAATTCTCCAAAATTATTTTTCCCAGTATGCGGAAGCTCCGCAAGGAAGCACCATTCCGCCCTGAGTTACGGGAAGTCCGATTTCCGAAGAAGAAACCTTTCCGCCGAAGCGAGGAACAACAACCGAACCGAGTATATACTGCATGACGGACGGCGAAAGACCCGTGGTATATGAATTGATAAGCACTGCAATTGATTCTGAATGGAGCAATCTGCTGCAAAGCTCAACAAAACCGTATACCTCATCCTCAAGCTTCCAGACCTCGCCGCCCGGACCTCTTCCGTATGACGGCGGATCCATAATTATTATGTCATATCTGTTTCCGCGGCGAAGCTCCCTTTGAACAAACTTTATGCAGTCATCAACAATCCAGCGCACACTTTTATCGGCAACACAGCTTGAAACGGCGTTCTCCTTTGCCCAGGCAACCATACCCTTTGAGGCATCAACATGAACAACGCTTGCGCCCTCTTTGAGGCAGGCAACGGTTGCACCGCCCGTATAGGCAAAGAGATTGAGCACCTTGACAGGTCTTCCTGCTTCACGGATGAGTTTTCTTATCTTATCCCAGTTAACCGCCTGTTCGGGAAAAATCCCAGTATGTTTAAAACCCATAGTTTTAATGTTAAAGGTGAGATCTTTATAATCAATTGACCAATAGTTCGGAAGCTTTGTTTTTACCTCCCATGCACCGCCGCCGGATTTTGAGCGGTGATAAACGGCATCCGCCTTTTTCCAAAGCGGATTACTTTTCGGCGTTTTCCAGATCACCTGCGGATCAGGGCGGATAAGAATAATATCCTTCCAGCGTTCAAGCCGTTCTCCGTCCGAACAGTCAATCAGTTCATAGTCTTTCCAATCAAAAGTATTTCTCATTGCAAACATCCTTAAATCAGACGCATTCTGATGACTTGCGCAATCTCGCCGGCAAGACAATCAATCTGCTTTTTGTTTTCGCCCTCAAGCATTACCCTGACAAGCGGTTCCGTTCCGGAAACACGGACAAGAACTCTGCCGGAATCTCCAAGCTGCTTTTCAGCCTGAGCAATCGCATTGGCAATTTCCTCATCGTCCGCAAAGCGTGCCTTGCCCATTTTTGAAACACGAACATTAACCATTGTCTGCGGATAAACAGTCATGCACGAGGCAAGCTCTGAAAGCTTTTTGCCCGTTTTTTTCATAATTCTGAGCACCTGGAGAGCGGTCAGCTGACCGTCACCCGTTGTTGCATAGTCAAGGAAAATGACATGGCCGGACTGTTCGCCGCCGATTGAATATCCGTTCTGAAGCATATTTTCGAGAACATAGCGGTCTCCGACCTTAGTTGCAACATAGTTTATTCCGACTTTGTCGCAATATTTGTTGAAGCCCATGTTGGTCATTACGGTAACGACTGCAGTGTCCTTTTTAAGCTTCTTTTCCTCTTTCATATAGGTTGCGCAGATAGCGATAATCTTATCGCCGTCAACAATTTCTCCGTTTTCGTCAACGGCAAGCATTCTGTCTGCATCTCCGTCAAAGGCAAAACCTGCCTGAAGACCGTTTTCAACAACCGCCTTTTGCAAAGCTTCAATATGAGTTGAGCCACAGTCTTTGTTGATATTCACTCCGTCCGGTGAAGCAGAAAAAACAGTACACTGCGCTTTCAGGTCAGAAAAAAGCTTTTCAGCGGAAACGCTCGCCGAACCGTTTGCGCAGTCCAGAGCAATTCTCATCCCCGAAAAATCACAGTCAACCGTTGTTTTAAGATGCTCAATATAGTCATGGATTGTATTTTCGCATACAGTTATCCGTCCGACATCCTTTCCGAGCATTACGGGCGGCTTTGAAGCTTCATCAAGAATTATTGCTTCAATCTCCTCTTCAATCTCGTCAGGAAGTTTATATCCGTCCGACTTGAAGATTTTTATTCCGTTGTATTCGCAGGGATTATGCGAAGCGGAAATCATGACCGCCGCATCATAGTTATATCGTTTAACAAGATAAGCAACGGCAGGCGTCGGAACAACACCGAGCGTCATTACATCCGCACCGACCGAGCATAGACCGCTTGCTATTGAAGCTTCAAGCATATCCCCGGATATTCTTGTATCTTTTCCGATGAGTACACGGGGTTTGTGAGTGCCTTTGGTGAGCACCATTGCCGCCGCTTTTCCGATATTCATTGCAAGCTCGCACGAAATTTCCGAGTTTGCAACACCTCTTGCACCGTCAGTTCCGAACAATCTACCCATATTATAATAACCTCCAGAAATTAAAACAGCTGTTGCTGACCCGGCATTGCAATGCCGAGATGCTCATACGCCGCAGGAGTCACCGTTCTTCCCCTTGGTGTCCTGCTCAAAAAACCTATCTGCATAAGATACGGTTCGTAAACATCCTCAATTGTGACAGCCTCCTCACCGATTGCCGCAGCAAGTGTTTCAAGTCCGACGGGGCCTCCGTTATAGTTACGGATCATTGTTGAAAGAATCAGTCTGTCAATTGAATCAAGCCCGAGATTATCAATTTCCATTTTTGAAAGGGCAAAGTTTGCAGTTTCCTCATCAATAATGCCGTTACCCATGACCTCAGCAAAATCGCGTGCACGCTTGAGAAGTCTGTTTGCAATTCTCGGGGTTCCTCTTGAGCGTGCGGCAATTTCAAGTGCACCGTCATCTTCAATTCCGATTGAAAGGATTCCGGCACTGCGTTTGACAATTTTTGAAAGCTCCTCGGGTGAATAAAGCTCCAAGCGCAGAACAACACCGAAACGATCCCTCAACGGAGCGGAGAGTTGACCTGCCCTCGTTGTTGCACCGACGAGAGTAAACTTCGGCAAATCAAGTCTGATTGACCTTGCGGACGGGCCTTTGCCGATAATAATATCAAGTGCATTGTCCTCCATTGCGGGATAGAGAACCTCCTCAACGCTTCGGTTAAGGCGGTGAATCTCGTCAATGAAAAGCACATCGCCCTCGGAAAGATTGGTGAGCAGTGCCGCAAGGTCACCCTGCTTTTCAATTGCAGGGCCGGAAGTCACCCTGAGATTTACACCCATTTCGTTTGCAACGATACCGGCAAGGGTTGTTTTTCCGAGTCCCGGAGGGCCGTAAAGCAAAACATGGTCAAGGCTTTCCTTTCGTCTGAGAGCTGCCTGAATATATATTTCAAGGTTTTCCTTGACCTTTTCCTGACCAATGTATTCATCCATCGTGCGCGGGCGCAGTGAAAGCTCAATATCATTATCGAGCGGTGTATATTCCGGCGTTATATATCTGTCGTCAAATTCCATATCCGGCATTGATTACACCCTCTTTGAAAGAATTTTTAATGCTTGCTTGATGATATCCTGAACCGAAAGCGAGGAATCAACCTTGCTGACAGCAACAGAAGCTTCACTTTTGCTGTAGCCGAGCATGGTGAGAGCAGCAACCGCTTCGCTCGTTTCCGGAATTTCGCCCACAGCTGAAACACTTTCAAGCACTGCTGCATCTGCGGAGGAAGAAACCGCACTTTTTGCCTTGTCCTTGAGTTCAAGTATTACCCTTTGAGCAATTTTGGGACCCACCCCGTTTGCACGGGTAATTGCTTTGACATCGCCGGAGGAGATGCACAAGGCAAGCTTTTCCGGCGTTTGCTCGGAAAGGATAGCAAGTGCCGCCTTTGGGCCTACGCCGGTAACGCCGATCAGAAGCTTGAACCATTCAAGCTCATATTCGGTTGAAAATCCGAAAAGGTCAAGAGCGTCCTCACGGACATTGAGGTGGGTATAGAGGGTAACAACAGAATTTTTGTCAATATCTCTGAGTGTATTCGCTGAGGTCAGGCACTTGAAAGCAACACCGCCGCACTCAACGGCAACCGAATAAAGATCGGAAAAAACAACCTTTCCCGTAACACTGTAAAACACTTTCAAATCCCCTTTCTCAATTTCATCGGACGAACCGGATCAAGTATCGAGCTTCCGGAATGGGCATGGCAGATTGCCATTGCAAGTGCATCGGCAGCGTCATCCGGCTTCGGAATTTCGTTCAGTCCGAGTATGCGTTTTGTCATATCCTGCACCTGCTTTTTTTCGGCTCTGCCGTAGCCGACAACGCTTTGCTTGACCTGCAGAGGTGTATATTCATAAACAGGTGTATGCGTCTTTTGCGCCGCAAGCATAATTACACCCCGGGCCTGGCTGACATCAATAACGGTTTTTGCATTGCTGTTATAAAAAAGCTTTTCAACGCTCATTGCGGCAGGCTTATATTTTTCAATTATCCCCGTCAGCTCATCGTATATTATTTCAAGGCGGCGATTGAACGGCAAGCCGGCATCCGTGTTTATTGCACCGTAATTCACAAGCGAAAAACGGGAGTTTTTATATTCCACAACGCCGACACCGACTATTGCATATCCCGGGTCGATACCAAGAACTATCATAGGCATATTACCTCAAACAAAAAGGTTATATTTGTGCAATTCATTCAAACAGCAGTTATATCAGTTATCGTTTGATTATATCATATATAAGCTGTCATAACAAGTAAAATTTGTAAAAAAAGGAGCAACTGAATTTGTTAAAAGAAAAAATTAAAAAATCTATGTTTTTAAAAAAACTATTGACATACAGTTCACAATGTGTTAATATCTTTCCGCAGTATAAAACTGACATTTTTAAGGGAGAACAGTGTTATGGGTATGTTGTTTAGTTTGATTTCAAATGTACTTGGTATGGTTTTTAATATCCTTTCATATCTTGAAGAGGATAAGG
>JAEDHZ010000031.1 GCA_016292705.1 Clostridiaceae bacterium | reverse complement strand
GGCGTTCTGCTGTCAGTTAATTAACTGTCATTTTCATTTTTACGGTCCGTTTCTTCCTCCTCAAGATAAATATCCTGAACCGTCTTTTTGCGCCTTGTCCAGATATATCCGCCGAGCGCACCGAGGGCGATTATGCCTGTCGGAGCGGCCGCAATCTGCGGATTCTCCTTAATCGTCTGAACTGTTTTCTGAACAAGTGAAACAGTTTTCTGGGGCTGATTTGTTCCGGTAATTTCAAGCACATCGGAAACCTTGCTACCGTTTTCAAATGTTTCGCTCATAAGCTCGGAAAGATAGCTGAAGTCAACTCCGTCAGAAGTTTTTTCGGGGCTTGAATCATAGCCGCCCGAAGATGAACCGCCGATGGCAAAGGTTGTGAGCACACCTGAGTTGTTCACAGAAGTTGTTCCCGAAAGAGCCGAATCAACCTGCGACATAACATTTCCCACAATGGAGTTCGCTTTTTCGTTGTCGGACGGAATGATTCCGTCAATCATTCCCTGAATTTCAGCTTTGATTCCGTTCTGATTTTCGCTGTTGCCTGCTGAAACAGCACTCCTTTTGACCGTAAAGCTGTAAAGCACGGTTTCCGGCAATCCTGACGGATCCTCATAAACAACCTTGAGGTTAATAATCTCGTTGCTCTTTGAGGCGTCGAGCACAAAAGCGGCGGTTTTGCTCGGTTTCATCTCGGTTTCACCGAGATATATCCTGAGGTATGAATCGTCACCGCCAACCTGCGAAGCAAGCGCAAACGGAGTGAACCAAACCTTTGAACAGTCGGCTGAAACATAAAGGTCATAGTTGAAAATATCGCTGTAAAACTCCTCATCAAGCGGGAATCTGCCGCTTTCGCAAGCAGCCTTGAACAGCATTTCACATGAATCGTCAATCGAATAATCAACAGCAGACTCATCAAGCATTGTCTGAAGAATGAGCGTCTGAAGGCTGTTTTTGTCCGGATTCCTGTCTGCTTCGGCAAGCTTCACGGGATCCAGCCTGATTTTATAGATCTTGTTTAAAATTGAAGCAAAATATGCGTAGTCAACATAATCCTTTTCATCAGCCGAAAGGGTGTTGTATGCCTCAACGGGAACATCATAATCGTTGGCGCTTGCGGTAATCACCTTTGCCCAATGGAAGATTTCGTCATTGCCCGGATTGTTGCTGACCGGGAGCGATTCAGACTGTGAAATATAAGTTTTTATGCTGTTGACCGCAAAGCCCGAAAGGGTATCAACACCGGAGGGCAGGAATGTACCCGTCAGAGCCGCAAGAATAACACAGATTGCGCTGTCAAGTGAAATACCCTGGGGAAAAGACACTTTTTTGTTATAGAGGGTATAAACCGCATCATACTTCAAAGCGGCATAAACCACAGCCACCTTCATTTCATCCTCCGCAGTTTCAAGCGGAGGAACGGTAATACCCATGCTTCTTATGTAATTCTTCATTTCCGCACTGTTGCCCGTCATTCCGAGCGCAGTAACCATGTAGTACATAACCGTGACCACTTCTGCGTATGCCGAAGCAGCTGTCTCTTCATTGATGAGGTTAAGAACAGAATAATTGTTGACCTCATTGACAAATTCATCAAAGGTATGACTGTACGGATAAGCATCCTTGGGAACAAGGCGTGCCGTTGCAATTGCCGAAGCATTGTCTCTGATAACAACATTGTCAAGCCACGCTTTGCTGTATACGGGAGAACATGAACGGGGATGTCCGGGAAGAATTTCCGGCTTTCCGCTGTTTGCGGTAACTGTTGCCGAAGCGCAAAACGGAGAACAGACAAGTCCCGCAACAACAAGCAAAACGAGCATAAACGAGCAAAGCCTATTTATTTTCAAGAGCATGACCTTCTTTCACTTTCCTTGAATCCCCGGCAAAACCCAGCTGACCGCCGGAATATATTCTGAACAAATATGACTGTTATAACTATACACTCTGATATAATACAACTTTTTTATTTCAAAGTCAACCAAAGAAATTGAAAATAAAGTCGATTCATGATTAAAATTTTATGACTGCTGCAAATAATAAAAGCCGCAATTCACGAAAGCGTTTCTTTCCTGAAAATTACGGCTTATTATCAGTCAGATTTCTATGAACACTGAAAACGCATCAATAGCTTTCCTTGAGTCCCTGCTCATCAAAAAGGAAGAGCGACTGAAGGCAGATGTCAAGGCCCTTTTCAACAGTCTTAGGAATAAGGATGTCCGCCTTGTCATCTCTTGTATGATAATACTTCGGCGGGCCGGGGTTCATTGCGGCAAGAGTTGCAGCCGGAACGCCGAGTTTTGAAACTGCGGCAGCATCTGAAGCGCCCATGTATACCGATGCATACGGAAGATCAAGACCTGCCAACTCGGCACCCTTTTTCATGAGTGCGCAAACCCTCGGGTCAGTTTTAACGGTTCCCGTCATGTCACGGCTGTAGATAGCCATATCTTCATAGTCACGAAGAGTGTCCATGCCGAAATAAACGGTTTCAACTTCCTGAAGCTCCTTGATGTGGCGCTTTGCAAATGCTCTTGCGCCGCGAAGTCCGGCTTCCTCCGAACCTGTTGTCAGAGCACAGACCTCGGTGTGTTCAAAGCGGATATCGTTATCCTCAAGGAATTTGAGAACAGCAACAGCTGCTACGCTGCCTGTGAGGTTGTCGTTAGCGCCCTCAACGGGAAGCCTGAAGTTTGTGAAGAACAAAACAGCGATAAATGCAGGGATGAATGCAAGCTGTGCATACTGAAGAACCTTCAAAAAGCCCTCAAGCTCAGCATTGACCGCTCCGCCCTTGACAACTGAAATGATTGAAACACCGAAAACAAAGAACATTCCCACAACGGCATAGATTCCGACAGCGAAAAGCATTACCTTTCCGCCAAGGTGGGTGTATGTCCATTCATAGGACGAGTCAACATGACCGGAAAAGATGATTCTTCTTTTAATCTCGCCGGTCGGTTTTCTTCTTCCGATAACATTTGTTGATGTTGCTTTCGGGAAAAACGGATCAAGAAATTCCCAATACATCAAAAACTCCGCAAAAAGGCAAACAAGCGCAACAACCGCAAGCGCAAGCGAAACAACAGGCATTTTGAGGAACGAAAACAGCAGGGCAAGCAGCATTGAAATGCCGTCAATAACAACCCAGCCCATGAATGCATACTTGTGCATTTCAAATTCCTCAAGCTGAACATCGTCGGCGCAGGTTTTCATTTCTTCCCTGAAATGCTCCTGGGCCTTTCTTTCGCTCTCTGTTCCGGAAGCACGGGGGCCTATCTCCTTGCAGATCTTCCTAATTTCTCTTGTTGCATAGTTTGTGTACATTCTCAGAGAAGAAGGATAGTTCTTAACACTCTCTGTAGCCTTCAAAACCATACCCCTTTCATTTTTCATAGTACTTGAATCTGAACCCGGAACATACTCCGGTATCGTCAACTCGATAATTTTAACATTGCTTTTACAAAATGTCGAGGATTTTTTGAAAAATTAAAACTTTGTTAAAAAACTCCCGTCAAAACATATCCTGACGAGAGTTTTTTGTGCAAAAGGACTATTTGTCCGCATCATATTCCATTTTGCCCTCATTGAAGTATGCCCGGGAATCGAAACGGGCATCAATATATCCGGTATTGCTCTTTGCGTCATTGCTCCTGATTACCTCAGCGCAAAGCGACAGCTTTTTTTCGGTTCTGTCAGTACCACCGAGATAAATGTTGAAGCGTGAATCGTATACCACAATTATGTTGTCAAGAGATTCAAGCTTTATGACATTCGCCTTTTTGATTGAAGCGGCCTCAAGCGCAGCAATGATCCTTTTTGCGCTTTCAAAACGCTTTTCATCCTCTTCACACGGCTCATATCTTTCGCCGGGCTGAACGCTCTGGCCTTTGAAACCCTCAAGGCGATATGTGCCGTCACGCAGTTTTTTCTTTTTCACCGAAAGCACCTTTTCGCTCTCGTCAAGGCATATATAGCTGTTTTTGACTGCAATGAGGTATTTTTCGCTTGTCGGATTAACTTTCAAAATGAGCTTGTCCGGAAAATTGCGTTCAACCTCCACCGAACCGATATACGGAAGCGCCCTGCTCAGAACGGCATTGACCTTTTTTTCTCTGACGGTGAAGATGTTTTCACCGGGAACAACTCCGCAGGCGGCAATCACATCGTTCGGGGAATAGACGCACTCCCCGCTGACTTCAATCACAGCCACAGGCGAGCCCACGGCAAAACAGAAAATCAGTGTTGCAAAAACGGCGGCAAGAAGTATGCCTGCCGTTATTGTTACGGCATAAAAGCTTTTGCTTCTGCGCTTTTTTCTTGCCCGCTTTTTGCTCAGCTCCTCACGGGAGCTGCCGAGATTGCGCTGGCGATTATAGCTTTCGCTCGCCTTTTCATAGTGCTTTCTTTCGTTTTCATAGGCACGGCGTTCCCTGGCCCTTTCAAGCTCTTCACGCCTTTGCCTTGCAGCATTGCGCCTTTCAGCCTGCAAGGCAGCCGTTCGCTTTTGTTCTTCCGATTGTTTTTTCTTTTTCTGTGCCGGTTGAGCGGGACGGTTATTTTTCTTTTCCGGCGGGTTTTGCGACCGGCTCTTTTTTCCGGGCGAAGTGCTTTTCTTTGAGCCGCCCTTCCCCGGGCTGACCTTTGCGCCTTTTTCTCTGTCAACAAGGTTCCCGTTCGGACGGCGCTGTGTTTCCGGCTTTCCTGCGCTTATCGGCGTCCACATATCCGAAGTGATATCCTTCGGACGGGAAACATTTTCATCCGCAAGATCAGACCAGTCAAAAGTGCCGAACGGACGGCCGGGTTTATTCTTTTTTTCGTTTTCCATCCTCAGCACTCCTTTCAATCTGCGCCCCGAGGCTTTGCAGACATTCCTCTATTTTTTCATATCCTCTGTCAATATGTTTCAGACCGCTTATTACGGTTTTTCCTCTTGCCGAAAGAGCGGCAACAACAAGCGCACCGCCTCCGCGCAGATCAACAGCACGGACATTCGCCGCATGAAGCGATTCAACGCCGTCAATTATTGCCACCCTGCCCTCAACCTTTACTCTTGCGCCCATACGCACAAGCTCACCGACATGGTTGAAGCGGTTTTCAAAAATATTTTCAACAATAACCGAAGTTCCCTCCGCAGTGCAGAGCATTGCGCCTATCGGTGCCTGCGCATCCGTCGGAAATCCCGGATACGGCAGAGTGCGGATATCCCGCACGGCTTTCAGTTTTCCGGAAGAAACAATGCGCACACTGTCCTTTTTTGTTTCAAGTCGGCAGCCTGCCGCTTCAAAAATGCCTGTTGCCGAAAGAAAATGGGAGGTGTCTGCCTTTTCAAAAAGGACATCACCCGAACAGCAGGCAACGGCAGACATATATGTAAGCGCAACAATTCTGTCCGGAATAATCGTATGCTCGCAAGAATGTGCCCGCTTTACCCCGTCAATTATAACAGTACCCTCAGAGCCGACAAAAATCCTGCATCCGCATTTGTTGAGAAAAGCGGCAAGATCAAGTATCTCAGGCTCACGGGCAGCATTAAGCACAGTTGTCCGTCCCTCGGCAAAAACCGAAGCAAGAATAATGTTTTCCGTTGCGCCGACGCTTGGGAAGGAAAGGCTTATCACAGTTCCCTCAAGCTTTTTTCTGACTTCAAAGCCGAGCGCAGAACCCTCATCCTCAATTGAAACACCGAGCGAGCGCAAAGCAGAAAGGTGCAGGTCAATGGGCCTGAGACCAATCTCACAGCCGCCGGGTGTAAAAATCCTTGCCTTTTTGCAGCGTGAAATGAGCGAGCCCAGAAAAACGATTGAAGAACGCATCTCACGCATAAGGCTTTCCGGAATATTATAGCAGGAAATCCCCCTTGAATCAACGGTCAGAGTGTGGCCGTCCCTTTCAACAAAACAGCCAAGATGTTCAAGGATACGCACGGCAGCATCAACATCGGACAAAAGCGGACAATTGTGAAGAACACTGACTCCGTCAACAAGAACACACGCCGCAAGAATCGGCAGCGAGCTGTTTTTTGAGCCCTGAATGGGGAGAACTCCCTCAAGCCTGTTTTTGCCTTTAACTATGATTTCGCTCACGAAACATCACACCCAACACTGAATAGTCAAACGGAAAACCGTCACAGCCTATCCTATGCACCGGGCAATTTTATTGTGTCAGTCCTGAACAAGAGAGACAATAATATCAGCAATTCTCTCCTTTGCATCGGTTATTGCGAGTTTTTTTGCGTTTTCGCAGAGTGTTTTTATTCTGTTTTCGTCATCAATAAGCGATGACAACACTTTGCCGAGAGATTCGGCATTCAAATCCTTTTCCTCAATGAGAACGGCAGCGTCATTGCGAACAAGAGCCATTGCGTTGTGATACTGGTGATTTTCCGCAACATTCGGTGACGGAATGAGAACAGAAGCCTTTCCGAGCGCTTCAATTTCCGAAAGCGAACTTGCGCCGGCACGGCAGATTACAATGTCTGCTGCGCTCATGCAACGGGCCATGTCACTGATATATTCACGGATTTCAATGTTATCCTCTTTATCCGGATCAACGCCCTTTTCACGAAGCTTTTCAGGCACCCAGAGACCGTACTGTCCCATCGCATGGAGGAAATATAGGTTCTTATTATTATGATTATCAGCAATAAGCTCAACCATTGCGTTGTTGATTGCCTCAGCTCCGAGCGAGCCACCCATTGAAAGAATAAGCTTCTGATTATCCCGGATTCCAAGCTCTGCACGGCTCATTTCCCGGTCAGCTCTGAGCATTTCGCCACGGACGGGAAGCCCCGTGACAACAGGCGGATTTTTTGCTTCAAGGTATTCCCCCGCCTTTTCCACCGTGAGCATGACCTTGTCAACGTCCTTTGCGAGCGCCTTGTTCGTAATGCCGGGATAGGCGTTCTGCTCATGAATTGCCGTATGTATTCCGAGCTTTGCCGCCATTCTCACAACGGGGCCGCTGACATAACCGCCGAAGCCGACAACAACATCAGGCTTAAAGTCAAGAATAATCTTTTTTGCCTCTTTTGAAGAGCTGAGAAGATGCGAAAGCGTAATAATATTGCGCTTTATGTTTTCGATAGAAAGTTGACGGTAAAAGCCGGAAATTTCAATTGTTTTGAAATCGAAGCCTGCGGCCGGAACAAGCTTTGCTTCCATTTTATCCTTTGTACCGATAAACAGTATCTGTGCATCAGGGTATCTTTCACGGATTTCTCCGGCAGCGGCAAGAGCCGGATTGATGTGTCCGCCCGTTCCGCCGGCGGCAAAAATGATTCTCATATTCATTATCTGCGGCAAAAGCCGCTTTCCTTTCCGGTAAACTCCGATAAGCCGGAAATTACCTTATTATATTTTTTCAAGCCGACAGCTTCTTGAAACAGAGAGCACAACTCCCATTTCACAAAGCAGAATGATGAGCGCCGTGCCGCCGTAGCTGAAAAACGGAAGAGCAATTCCCGTGTTGGGTATCGTATCCGTAACAACGGCAATGTTCAGTATAACCTGAAAACCAAGCTGCATCATAATTCCGATAACAAGAAGTGCGCCGAACAGATCCTTGGTTTTTGTTGCAATGATGAAGCCTCGACAGATGAGGGCAGCAAAAAGAATTACAACAACAAGCGCACCGAAAAAGCCAAGCTCTTCGCAGATGACGGCAAAAATAAAGTCATTTTGCGGCTCAGGAATATAAAGCTGCTTTTGCTTTGAATTTCCGAAACCGACTCCGAACGGACCGCCGGAACCAATTGCAAGCAAGCCCTGTTCCGTCTGCCAGCGGGTGGTCGCTCCGTAGCTTTCTCCCGTCTTCCATGTCATAATCCGCTCATAGGCGTAATTGCTGAACATTTTTACAAATTCCGGATTGATGAAAACAACATATACTATGACAAATGCTGCAACAACACCGAGAACAAGAAACCATTTCTTTTTGACGCCGCCAAGCCACATCATTGAAACGCCCATGCAGAAAAGGAGAATCGTGCAGGACAAGTGGCTTTCGATGAAAACAAGGCCGCAGAAAAGAACAACAACCGCTGCAAGAGCCACCGTGCATTTGAAGTTTGTGTCAAAGAATGAAAAAAGAACCTTTTCAATCTTTGTCAGCCTTTTAACGGACGGCATTGCCCGTTTTCCCTTCTCGGCATAAAGAGGCTTATAAAAAATGCAGATGAGATATGCCATGACAAGAACCAGAACAAACTTGCTTATCTCCGAGGGCTGAAACTGACGGGATCCGATAACTATCCAGCGTTTTATGTCGTTGTGGATATTGTAAATGTAAGTATATGCAAGAAGTGCAACCGTAACGAGGAAGGCAATCGGTGTGAGAATACCGTTGAGTATGCGGTAATCAAGTTTGCTGATGAAAAACATCATCACAAAGCCGATTGCGCCGGAAATGAGCTGATTTTTGAAAAAGCTGTTCGGGCTTGAGGTGTATGCTGCGGCATAGGCATAGCCTGCGGAATACATCATCGTTATTCCGAACGCAAAAAGAATCATGACAAGGCAGCAGAACACAACATCCAAACCGCCGGTATGAAACAGCTGCCCGATAAAAGAACCTTTTTTGGCAGACCGTGCATTATCCGGCAGCCTTTTTACTCTTTCGCTCATTTGTTTGCGCTCCTTTCAGAATGACTTGATCTCTGTTTCAGATAATCGTGAAGCACATGAGAATGACGCCTGCAATTGCTCCGGCAAAGCTTACAACGCTGAACACGGCAACAATTTTCTTTTCGCTCCAGCCGCTCATTTCAAAGTGATGATGAATCGGGGACATTTTGAAAATCTTCTTATGACGCAGTTTGATTGAACCGATCTGGAGAATATCGCTGAGAGCCTCGATAACATATACAATGCCGACAGGAAGAAGAATCAGCGGACAGTTGACGGAAAAGGCAAGCGAGGCAATGAGACCGCCCAGAAACATTGAGCCGGTATCGCCCATCATGACTTTTGCCGGATAGTGGTTCCAGATAAGATAGCCTGCGCACGCACCGGCAAGAGCGGCCGCAAGAACCGAACAGCTTGTGTTTCCGACAAGGTACGCAATCACCGTGAATGCAACGCCGACGGGTACCGTTACCGAACCGCAGAGTCCGTCCACGCCGTCAGTGAAGTTGACTGCGTTTGCAGTGCCGTATATCACGCACGCACCGAAAAGATAAAAGAAAATTATTCCGGGGAGCGAGTCAAGATTTATCTTTCCGATGAGAGGAATGAACATTGAGGTGTTCTTGCTCATAACCATTGTTGTGAGATATGCCGCAATGATAATCACCTGCAAAACGGTCTTCTGCATTTCGGTGAGACCAAGGTTACGCTTTTTTGCAACCTTGATATAGTCGTCCGTAAAACCGACAAGCCCGAGACAAAGCGCAAGCAGCAGACCCGAAAGCAGTTTTGTTTTCTCCTGTGATGAAATCACATCGTTTTCCGAAAGGAGGGAAAAGCCGGTAAGTTTCCCGGTGAGGAAGGTGACAGCAACCGCAACAATGATTCCGATGATGAACATCAGACCGCCCATTGTGGGCGTGCCCTGCTTTTTTGCATGCCAGCGAGGGCCGATATCGGTCAGAATGTTCTGACCGAATCTGAGCTTATGCAGGAGCGGTACTAATACTATTCCCAACAAAGCCGTCACAATGAAGGCCGTTCCCAAGGAAATTAAAACCGAAACCGTGCTATTCATACTTATAACATCCCCTTAAATTATTCTGCGTTTTTTCTGCCGCCGGAAAGCAGCTTTTTAACAATCTCCCTTTCATCAAAAGGAAGCTCTTTGTTGCCGATGAGCTGATATGTTTCATGACCTTTTCCGCAAAGGAGAATAACATCGTCTGCCCTTGCCGTTTTCAAAGCGAGGGCTATTGCCTCCTCCCTGCTTTCACGGACAAAAACGGGGGTTTTGCTTTCTTCGGTACCCGAAAGGATATCACATATTATGTCTGCCGGGTTTTCAGCCCTCGGATTGTCCGTGGTAACAAAAACAATGTCTGAAAGGCTTGTTGCAATCTGCCCCATTACGGAACGCTTTTCCCTTTCCCTGTTTCCGCCGCAGCCGAAAAGAACAATCAGCCGCCCCTTGCAGAAGCGACGCAGCGAAAGCAACGCACGCTTCATTGAATCGGGTGTATGAGCGTAGTCTATTATAACCCTAAACGGTGTATCCGTGTCAAGTATTTCCATTCTCCCTTTGACAAAGGAAAAGTTTTTCAAAGCCCTTGCGCTTTCCTCAAGGCTCACTCCGCACTCAAGTCCGGCAATTATTGCGGCAAGGGAGTTTTCAACATTGAAATCTCCGCGCAGATTCAGCCTGACCCGGTGGATAAGGCAGTCTGAAACAAGCACATAATCAATCCGGTCTTCCGAAACACTGATGTTTTTTGCCGTAAAACACGCTTCGTCACTTTTGACGGAATAGCTGAGAACACGCCCCTTTGCAGCGGCGGAAAACTCATCATAGTATGAATCGTCAAAATTGAGCACTGCTGTCCGGCTGTTTTCAAAGAGTATTTTCTTTGCGTTTTTATAGTTTTCAAATGTTTTGTGGTAATCAAGGTGGTCTTCCGAAAGATTCGTAAAAACAGCCGTTTCAAAGCAAAGCCCGTAAAGTCTTTCCTGAACAAGTCCCTGCGACGAAGCCTCGACAACGCAGAATTCGCCTCCGTTATCGGAGAGTCTGCGCAGCATTTTTGCCGTTTCAAAGCAATCCGGAGTTGTCATTGTGCTTTTGCTTTTTTCATCTGCGCTGCTGTTGAAAACGGTGGAGATAAGTCCGGTTTTCCTTCCGGAAAACGAAAGAATATATGCAAGCATTGAAGCGGTGGTTGTTTTTCCGTTCGTTCCCGTAACGGCAACGAGGCGAAGCCCCTTTTCCGGAAAGCCGAAAAAGCAACGGCAAAGCGTGCTGTATGCCCTGCGGGTGTTTTCCGTTTTGTAGCTTTCAAAGTCTCCTGAGGAGGAAAGCACGGCGCACGCACCGTTTTTTTCCGCCTCTTCAATGAAACATTCTGCACCTTCATGGCAAACAAAGAGAGTGTTCTCCCTGCATTTGCGTGAATCATCGGTTATAAAGCTGATTTCAACATCCTTTTTAAGACCGGTTATTCCGATCGAACAAAACAAGGCTGAAAGCTTCATAAATCTCCTTTTCCTCAATCAATGGTGGTCTGAATCAGTCGTCCATATTTGCAGTGGATTGGAAGTACACCGTTACGGACGAGCCTGCCTGAACCTCAGTGCCCTTTTCAACGCTTTGTCTGTACACCGTTGCGCCGGCTGTCTGCGCCGGGCCGGAAAGAATGATGTTGATTCCGTTCGCAACGGCAACGCTGTTTGCCGCCGAGGCTGTGAGTCCGATAAATGACGGAACTTTTACCGTCTGGGTTTTTGAGTCATTCTCGGTATAAAGAACTATGACGCCGCCCTCGGGAATTGACTGCCCCGCTGACGGAACCTGCGTGATAACGCTGCTTCCGCTTCCGATAACTTTGACTGAAAAGCCCTCGTTAGCTGCAGATATCCTTGCGTTTGCAACGCTTGTTCCGGTGAGCGACGGCGTTGTCCGGCTGACCGATTCAAGCTCTTCCTTTGTATACTGCGGCTCAACATTGAGATATTTGAGCGTTGACTCCATAACTTCTTTTGCAACCGGAGCGGCAAGAACGCCGCCGCCTCGGTATATTCCCGGCGGCTCGTCAACACCGACAAGGACTGCAACCTTGGGGTCGTTCGCCGGAGCAAAACAGATGAACGATGCGATATAGTCATTCGGGTCCTTTGTGTCAAGCTTTTCACTCGTTGCGGTCTTTCCTGCAACTCTGTAACCG
>JAEDHZ010000253.1 GCA_016292705.1 Clostridiaceae bacterium | reverse complement strand
AAATATATTGAGCTATATGAACATTACAAAAGATTAATTTTAAACGGTATGCTTTCGCCGGGAGCAAAGCTGTCATCAGTCAGACAAGCGGCTCAGGAACTGTCGCTGTCACGAACAACAGTTGAGAATGCTTATGCGTTGCTTTCTGCGGAGGGCTATATAACAGCAAAACCGCAAAGCGGCTATTATGTTTCTGAATTTCCGACAAAAGACCGCAGCGTTGATGAGGTTTCCTCTTTTGTTGAGATGCAAAAGCCGAATAATAATTATGTCTACGATATGGTTACGGTTTCGGCAGACCGAGAAAGTTTTGATTTCAATCTTTGGAGGCGATATATCAAAAGCGCACTGCGCCAGGACAGACGACTTTTGTCATACGGTGATAGCAGAGGAGAAGCGGATCTTCGCGCAGCAATAGCAAAATATGTCAATTCACAGCGAGGTGTTGTGTGCACTGAAGAAAACATTGTGATTTCAGCGGGAACGCAGGGCCTTCTTTCAATTCTGTGTGTGTTGTTGAAAGGAGAGAAGAACATTGCTTTTCTCGGAACTGATTTCCCGAAGGGCCGAACTGTTTTTGAAGACTACGGCAAGTCTGTTATCAGTCTGAATAATGGTTTTGATGAAGAGCGATTGAAAGAAAGTGAAGCATCCGTTATATATGTATCACCGTCACATATTGACAGTAAAGGGAGTGTCTTGTCAATGAGTGAGCGAACAAAGATTGTCGAATATGCCCGTAAAGCGGATTGCCTTGTCATTGAAGATGATTATGACAGCGAGTTTCGTTATGCTTCTCAGCCTGTCTTATCAATACAGGGACTGGATGGCGGAAGCAATGTTATTTATATCGGAACATTTTCCCGCTTGCTGCTTCCGTCAATCAGAATCAGCTTTATGGTTTTGCCGCAGAGACTTTCCAGGCAATATATTGAGCGTGCAAATCTATATAATCAAACAGCTTCAATAGCTGAGCAGATTGCCCTTTGTCAATACATTACCGACGGACATTTGCTTTCTCGAATCAAACGGCAAAAGAAAATATATGCTGCAAAAAGTGAGTTGATCTGCAAGCAAGGAAACGAACTTATGAAAGGGAAAGCCCTTTTCACTTGTTGCGAAGCGTCATATCTCGTAAAGGTTAAATCACTTACAAATCTTTCGTCAGAATATATTGTTTCCGCTGCCGGAAAAGCCGGGGTGAGAGTAAGAAAAATTGAAAACGAGCAAGGAGCAGTCATACTTTCATGCGCCGGATTTGATCCGGAAAACACTGAGGATATGCTTATCAGATTATCGAAAGCGTTCTTATGATTTTATTATCAATTTATCAAATATCTTCGACCTTTTTATATCACAAAATGGTATTTTGCACAGAAAAATCATAAAAGTTCAGAGATTATTCACAAATTCTTTAAAACATTTGTTTTTTTATTGACCTAAATGACAGTTTATGCTATCATAAGTTCGTATTAGTTTAATAATACGCAAATTTTATTCAGAGGTGAGTATTTTGTCAAGAAGAATGAAATCTTTGATTTGCATTGTGCTATCGCTTGTTTTTGCCTTTTCGTGCTTTGCTGTTACTGCTTATGCGGCGGATGGCATTGAGTATCTTAGTCTGAACCCTCTTCCCGGGGACGAGAGATACTACATTGAATGGGTGAGAAGCAATGCTGACGGTAAGTATTATTTTTACTTCCCGGCCGGAAGCGACCTTTCGTCCGTTGAAACAAGGTTTGTTGCGAGTGACCCTGTTTATGTGGGAGAGAAGAAGCTTACCTATGCAAAGACAACGGATGCCTTTACGGGTGGCGGAGAGTTTACAGTCACAAGCGGAAGCAGCACCTATCAGGTAGTTATACTTGTTTCCGAAAACATTCCGGCAATGTATATTGAAACGGAAAGCGGTTCGCTTGCAGCCATTCACGCTGATAAGTCGCACAAGGAAAAGGGAACCATTGCAATTGTTGAGGACGGAGAGCTGACTGTTGATGCAAAGCTTTCCTCAATCAAAGGCCGCGGCAACTCAACATGGGTTCTTCCCAAAAAGCCGTATAACATTAAATTTGAAAAGAAAATTGATCTTTTCGGAATGGGAAAGGCGAAAAAATGGAGTCTGCTTGCTTCCTACTATGATCAGTCCTTCCTCAGAAACAGTTTCGTTTTTGGTCTTGCTGATGAAATCGGGCTTCTTTATTCATCTAAGTCAAAGCATGTTGATCTCTATATTAACGGCGAATATCAGGGCAACTATCTTGTTTGCGAAAGCGTTGAAGTCGGAGAAAGCCGTGTTAACATCACTGACCTTGATGATCTTAATGAAGAAGCGAACAGCGGCATCAATATTGAAATGGCAAACCTTGGCGGTGACAGAAACGGCTCAAAAGCTGGTTCAATCAAGTATGCCGAAATTCCAAATAATCCCGAAGATATTTCCGGCGGTTATCTTATCGAATTTGATTTTCTCAAC
>JAEDHZ010000030.1 GCA_016292705.1 Clostridiaceae bacterium | reverse complement strand
TTGTTTTCATCTGACGGAGTCAAAATTGTTTCCGGAAACGAGGAAACTCTCCGCTATGAAATCAACCGCAAGAGCATTCCCGTAAAGACCGCCAAAGGTATCCTCTTTGCAAATTACATTATTGACTACCCTGTTTTCAGCGCTGCTGACGGCGATGAAAAGGGAAAAAGCGCTGCCGCAACGCTCAATACGCTTTATAATGATATGATTTCCAAGTATCAGACGAAAGCCAAAAAGGCAGGCTATTTATACAAAAAATTTCTCAATAACGGCGGAAAGAAAAAGGACTTGCCGGCATATACCTATGTCACCTCCGTGGTTGTCTATAACAAGAACGGCTATATTTCTTTGATTGAGGAAACGAACGAGTATATACCGCTCAAAACGACTTCAGAACAGACGGGTGAGGTTGCAGAGGAGGACTCGGCCCCGCTTTTCCCGACTACCGCCTTTGAGGCATACACGCTTGACATTTCAACGGGCGAATTTGTGAAAAAGGACAGCGTTCTCGGAAAAGACTATGTAAGTATTCAGCAAAAGCTTTTTGAGCAATACTGTCTGAGCCGGGGCATTGGCGAAAGCGAAATACCGGCTGATACCGAAAACATCGGACAGCTTATCAGCGCTTCGGCGTGGAGCGTATCTCCGGACGGAGTTGTGTTCAGCTTCATTGACCCGGACGGATATAACAACAGCGTTGTGTTGCCATACAGCGAAATTGCTGACGCAGAGCTGAAGTTCTGATTTTAATAATTAAGGAAGCTGTGATTTATTCAGAGGTTCCTTAAAAAACGGCGGCTGCAAAACAATGCGGCTGCCGTTATTGTTACTTACACATTGACCGAAAGCATATATGGTGATATAATTGACAGGTGTGAATCTGCCGTTTCCGGTTTGCGCCGGAGGAAAATGCGGTGCGGCATTGTTTTGTCAACATACATTTCAGAGGTTTAATGATTGCCGTCACGCCTT
Organism: Clostridiaceae bacterium; assembly: GCA_016292705.1. GTDB lineage: Bacteria > Bacillota > Clostridia > Oscillospirales > Acutalibacteraceae > UBA6857. Next base: position 11,141 of record JAEDHZ010000030.1, on the reverse strand, counting down.
GTCCGGCCACAACAAGGATTCGGTGTGATACTTAATGAAATATTTGTAGTCGGAAAGGTTATGGTAAAATATGGAAAATAAACACGCAAAGCTTTTCAAGGCTTTCAGAATACTTGCGTCAATCTGCGCAGCGTCATGCGGAGCATTTCTGCTGCTTGCGCTCGTCACCTTCGGCCCGATGCTTTTCCTCAAGGAAAACCTGACCATTGAAGCCGGGGGTTTGATTGGCTTTTTCATTGATATTATCAAGCAGGGAGAAAACCCGATTAAATCGAGCGACCTTGTTTTGTCCGTGCTTCCCCGTATGGTTGCTTTGGTTTTGTTTTTTGTTTTTTCGCTCAAGGCTTCTGCAACACTCAAAAGGGCGGAGAAAGGGGATTTTTCCTCTGCAAAAAAGAATCTGCGCTCGCTTTCGGTGATCTCGTTCCTCCTTGTGTTGGTACCCTCGATTCTGACAAGCGTTGCGCAAAGGGTTGTTTCACCTTTCTTTTTCAATGTCACAGAGACCGACCGCACGGGATGGATGATACTCGGACTTGCTCTTTTGCTTTTCTCCTGCATTGTCCCGTGCGCCGGTGATAATAACGATTCAGCGGAGGAACAGATATGACAGTAATAGTTTACAGCACTAATGCCGGCTCAACAGAAAGATACGCAAAAATGCTCGGAGAAAAAACCGGCTTCGGCGTATACAGCCTTTCCGGCGATGATACGCCCGAAAACGCCGAGGTTGTTTATTTCGGCTGGGTTATGGCGGGTGATATTCAAGGACTTTCCGAGGCACGCAAAAGGTTCGGCACTCTCAAAGCGGTTGTTGCCGTCGGAATGATGCCGAGCGAAAGCTCAAAAAATGAAACTGCCCGGAAGAACGCAGTCACCGAGCCGTTCTTCTATCTTCCCGGTGCGTTTGACCTGAAAAAGCTTCGGGGAATGTATAAGATTATGATGGGTATGATGCTGAAAATGATGAAAGGAAAGGTTAAAGACAGCGACGATCCAAACGACAAGCGTGCGCTTGAGCTTTTTGAAAAAGGCTTTGATTCGGTGAAAGAGGAACACCTTGAGCCGGTTGAAGACTTTTTGAAGCAGTGATATTATCGGTATGAAAACGGGCTGCGGCGAAACAAAACAGTTTCGCCGCAGCCCTGAATCTTATTATGAAATGTGGCATTTTAAAGCTTTGATGCAAAGCTTTCCATATCCTCCGGCATAGGGCAACAGCATGATATTCTTTCGCCCGTTACCGGCTGAATGAAGTTTACCTCGCCGCAGTGGAGAGCCTGGTGAGTGATGTCCTTGCGTTCTTCTCCATACATTCTGTCGCCGAGGAGCGGTGCGCCGAGGAAAGCGAAATGAACTCTTATCTGGTGCGTTCGTCCGGTTTCAAGGCGTATCTTCAAAAGGGAAAGATCCTCGCTTGCCTTGAGTGCTTCCCAATGTGTAACGGCTCTGTCTCCCCGGTCATCTGCGGTTCTGTATGTTTTCATCGGGTCAGGTCTGAAAATCGGCTTGTCAATCGTTCCGCTGCCCTCAAAATGTCCGGTTGCAAGGGCAAAATAGGTCTTTTCAATCTGTCCGGAGAGCCTTGCCGCTGCGTGGCTGTTCAGCGCGCAGACAACAAGACCGCTTGTTCCTTTGTCAAGCCGTCCGACAGCACGGAAAGAGCAGCTCATTCCCTTTTCAAAAAGGTAGCCGCAAACGCTGTTTGCGAGCGTGTCGCCCTGGTGGTTGTGAGACTCATGGATTGGCATATACGGCGGCTTGTTGACAACAAGAACATCGCTGTCCTCATAGATGATGTCGGGCATTACCGAGCCGGGAACAGCCGTTTTTTCGTCCTGCGGAATGTTTATTGAAACACAGTCACCGGTTTTGAGCAAATCAACCGTTCTTGCGTGCAATCCGTTAACAAGCAGACCGTTTTCGGTGCGTTTGAGCGAGCGGACAAGCTTTGTTGAAAGGTGAACGCTGCCTTTGAGAAAGCTGTATAGCTTTTTTCCGTCATAATCCTCGCCAATGGAAAACTCAAGCGTCCTCATCAGCGATCCTTAACCGAATGTTGGCTGAGAAGCTTTTGCTTTTCTTCCCAGAGCTTCTGCGAAAGGTCAACATAATACTTGTGCGGATTTTCAAAGCGTTTCACCTCGTCCCAGAGGGTGTCAACCTGTGCGGCGCAGTATTCTCTGATGTTTTTGATGTCCGGGCTGTTATAAACCTTTTTGCCGCTATCGAAGATTCTGACAAGAAGCTCTTTTGCCGTAAAGTTTTCAAGCGTTTTGCGTTTCCAGGTGAAAACGGGGTCAAAAATTTCGTAAGGTTTTCCGGATTCAATGGTTTCGTCAAAGAGAGTAACAACATCTGCAAGCGCCTTGCCCGTTTCGTTGTCATAAAGGCGGAACACTTTTTTTGCGCAGGGAGTTGTGATTTTTGCAACATTTTCGCTGAGCTTGATTCTCGGAACGGGAACACCGTTTTCCTCAACGGCGGAAATCTTATATACACCGCCGAAAACCGGTGCGGATGCCGCAGTAATGAGTCTTTCGCCAACGCCGAAAGAGTCAATCTCTGCGCCCTGAATCAGCATGTCACGGATTATATTCTCATCAAGGGAATTGCTTGCAACAATCTTGCAGTCTGGGAAGCCTGCATCATCAAGCATTTTTCTCGCTTTTTTGGAAAGGTAGGTTATATCACCGCTGTCAATGCGGATTCCCTGCGGTCTGAAGCCACGGGGAAGAACCTCCCGCCTGAATGCCTCAATCGCATTCGGGATTCCTGATTTGAGAACATTGTAGGTGTCAACAAGGAGTGTGCACTGAGCCGGATACTGGCGGGCATAGGCGCAGAAAGCCTCAAGCTCGGAATCAAAAAGCTGAACCCAGCTGTGCGCCATTGTTCCGACGGCGGGAACACCGTAATCACGCTCATCAATTGCGCAGGCGGTTGCATCGCAACCACCGATATAGGCGGCTCTTGCACCGTAGATTGCGCCGTCATAGCCCTGTGCTCTGCGTGAACCGAATTCCATGATGCTGCGGTTGCCTGCTGCTCGCTTGATTCTGTTCGCTTTTGTTGCAACAAGGCTCTGGTGATTGATTGTGAGCAAAACCATTGTTTCAATGAGCTGAGCCTGAATAACCGGACCGCGGACGGTAACAATTGGCTCACCCGGAAAAATTACGGTACCCTCCGGGATTGCCCAAACATCGCAGGAAAACCTGAAGTTTGCAAGATAGGAAAGGAAATCCTCGTTGAATCCCTTTTTTCTCAGCATTTCAAGGTCTTTCTGAGTAAAGCTGAGGTGTTCAAGGTAGTCTATCAGCTGGCGCAGACCGGCCATGATTGCGAAACCGCCGTCATCGGGAACACGGCGGAAAAACATATCAAACCAGGTTATCTTATCACCGATACCGTTGCAGAAATAGCCGTTTGCCATTGAAAGCTCATAAAAGTCAGTGAGCATGGTGAGATTTCTTTCTTTGAGAGTGTTACCCATTCTACTTCCCCCTGTGGTGAAAATACTGCACGCAGGCAAAACTGATTTGTCCGTGCAGGAAGTCATTTCCGTTTGAATGTACCGATTTAGTATACTCCATTCAGCCGCTGATTTAAAGCCTTTTTCATAAAAAATGCTCATCAAGTTCAGATATAATATCGGAATTTGTCCGCTTGGTCGAAACTGACAATTTATATTCTGAATAGTCATTGTTTTTTGAATATTCATTTAGAAATATTATTTTTCTTGTAATTGACAAAATGCAAATGTTATGTTAACATAAACGGGATGATTGTTCATGTTTGAATTGTTCGTCAATTTTTTTAGGGGTGTGATTTCAATGAGAATCAGAAAGCAGCCGCTTGGAACGCGCAACATGGTTGGCGCGAAGATTGAGGCAAAAAGAAAAGAACTCGGCATGAAGCAGATCGATCTGCTTACCCAGCTCCAGATCAAGGGCGTTGAGCTCACAGCATCAGGTCTTTCAAAGCTTGAAGGCCAGATCAGAAGCGTAAACGACTATGAACTTGTTGCAATCGCTGATGTTCTTGGCGTTTCAATCAACTGGCTTGTCGGTAAGGAATAATATCCGTTTTTTCGACACAAAACTTTCAAGGCACATCCGGGTGTGCTTATCAGAATGAGGCTATTGTTTTGATAAGCATTTCCGGGTGTGTTTTTTGTTTATGCAAAAAACGGGAGGCAACAAGTCCTCCCATTGAAATTCATTTACCCCATTGCGATATAAGCATAACTGATAAGCAGCTCATTGAGCTGACAGATTGAACCGCCGGTCAAAACGGAAATTGAACGGCTGATTCTGAAGCCCGTTGCGGTGAGGGTGACGCCCCTTGTGCTTCCTGCCGAGCCGCAGAAAGCAAAGCGGTATATCGCCGCATAGTTTTCCGCATCAAAGGAAACGAGGGGACTTCCGAGCTCATATATTATGAGCAGCTTTGGCCGGAATCCGAGGAAAACATCTCTGTCCTCCTCTCCGGAGCCGGTATATCGCCCCGTCACAACGGGGTTTTTCAAAAATTCCTTTTCCGAATCCGTAACATGAATGTCTTCGTTTGCCGTGTGCAGCTTGCACAAAAACTCCGCATAAGGCAAAAGCGAGCTGTCCGCCGTGTCATAGGCAGGGCAGGACTCATACCTGAAAAAGAGCGTGCACGGAATTTTAACAGCCTTTGAGTCATCGTCAAGGCTTGCTTTTTCAAGGCTGTAGCCGGTCATTTCACCGTTGAAATAATCGCAAAGGCGGTCAAGAACAGCTTCAGCTTTGGCAATAACGGTTTCGGCTGCAAGGTTTGCCGGGGAATAACAGTTCATTGAAACGCTGATTTTGTTGACACGGCAGCACTTTTTTGTTGTTTTGTCGTTGTAATGGGAAACGGTGTTTTCGCCGGTCATGAACGCAAGGTATATTTTTTTGATTGGAGCACGAACACTGTCGCCGGAGTAGGAGAGTACCGCCTCAACATTTTCAATATCCGTCATTTCAGTGTTTATGCGTGTCACAATTCTTTCAACAAGAGTATCGGTAACTATACTATTTCCCCCTTGTTACGGTGGACGATTGCCCAGTAATAGAGAGGCTCGTCCCTGAAAAAGATTTTTTCGCAGTGGTCAACATTGTAGTCCCCGTTGCCTGAGCGCAGAAAGCAATCAAGTCCGTTGACTGCTTCAAGCGGAATGTACGCCGGACAAATGAGCAGGAATTTTGTCAGAACATCATAGCCGAGCTCCGTCTGAATAACGCTGAGATACATTTTGTTTTTGTATCTCAGCGGCTGGAAGAACGCACGGAAGGAGGTTTTTTTCTCTCCTTGCTCAATGGAAAGCAGCTGACCGTATTTTTCAATGAATTTTGAGGCGGTGTTATGAGTGAGCGGCAAAATAGAACCCTCCGTCTTTGAGAATATCGGTGCTTTTGAGGAAAGCTTCGTCACGCATTGCCTTTTCAATGGCAAATTCCTTTTCAAGGTCGCGCTGAATTGTCATATCGCCGGCCTTGTAGCTTCTGAATCTGTCAGGCGCAGAAAGCATGCGGACAAAAAGCTGCACCCTTGCCTCGGCGGCAGCGAGCGCCGCAACATGCGGCGAGTCGCTGTCAACGCCTTCTTTGAGGAGGCTTTCAACAAAGCAGATAGCTCTTTTGCAAACGGGCAAAAGCTGCGTGACCGGAATATCCTCCAGATCGGCGTGCTCCTTCAGGATTGCGCAGACCTCAGTCGGTTCAAGCATTGAAATGCCTCCTTTTGATTAAAGTGAAAGTGCCTTTGAAGCGGGTGTATAGATTTTTGCAAAGCCTGCAATGCTTGTGATTGCCGCTCGTTCAAGCTGACGGTCAATGAGTTTGTCAAATTCGGTTGAAACCCCACCGGCGCAAACAAGCTCAAGAGCGCAGGTTCTGTCAAGGCCTATGAGCTTGTCCGGTGCAACGGCGGAACTTTTAACAAGTTCTGCGCCGAACGGAGTGACCATGTTTCCGGTTGAATGGAAGTTGAGTCCTGCGTTTGCGTCGCGCATTTCGGAAAGTCTGAGGAGCTTTGAGGTCATTGAGGGCGAAGCAATGATGCAATTGAGCGTAAAGGGGTCAAAGCTGTTCCAAAGGTCAACCAGATCGCCGTAGGCGAGGGTACCGCTCTGTTCAACGGTTGAGGTTGTGATCGGGTTGTTGTTTCCGTCCCCGTTCATGAGAACATCAACCGCATCCCTGAGCTGGGCCTTTGCAATGTATGCGCCGATCTGGCGCAGAGTAACGGTGAAAAGGTCAAGACGCTGGAAGCGGATTGCTTCATAGGACGCAACAAGCATTCTGCCGCGCTTATGGAGCCTGACAAGGTTTTCCTGCGTTTTAATCTGCGTTTCGGGAATGGATGTTCCCTCGTTGACAATTTTGAGGCTCTTTTCCTCCTCGGAGCCGACGCAGGTAATGGTTCTGTAATCGAGCGAATCAATGTTTGTTGTTGTTGCAACAATTTTTCCGAGCAGGTCATTTTCCTCAATGCCGGCTCTCACCGCTCTGCTGACATATTCGGGGAAGAGGGCTGCGCTGTCTGAGGTTTTGAAGAACTTTTCAACCCTGTCGCTGCTTTTGCCGCTTACTCTGATTGAAAAGCGCTTGAGCTGGCGCTGATAGGCATCAAGACCTTCAAGGTCGGTTCCGATATAGTTTTCGGACGGATCGAGGGCTTCAAGCGCCTCGGTAAAGCTCTTTCCTGTGGTATAAAGTCCCTTTTCAAGCTTTATGTTTTCATATATTGCCATTGTGTTTTTCCTCCTTTAATCAAAGAATGATGCCGATGACCTTTGCGGTTGTGTCAACATCGGTGACGAGTACGCTTCTGCCGCCGCTTGATACGGTCTTTACGCCGCCGGCTCCGTCACTTGCAAGCGTTGCATAGCCTACAGAGGGAGCAGTGCCCGAATACGGTATTTTGCAGTATCCGCAAAGCAGAACGGTTGCGTAGCCGTCCCTTGAATCAAGGCAGACTCCGCAAAAGGGGGTATCTGCCGCAGCGGAGCAAACCGTGTTGTTTGCGCAAAGGGCAACGGGCGCACCCTTTTCTGCCGATGCTGAAACGAAGGTTGCCGCCTTTGAATTGAAACCGTTGAGTGATACATTCATTTTTGTTTTCCTCCTTAAATTCTGTAAGCGGTGAAGTCCGCTTCTTTTTTGCCGGGTACACTTTTCAGCTGCGGTTCGGGCGGAAAAAGCTTTCCGACCTGACCTTTGAGCCCCTTTGAAAAAGCCTGAAGTTCATAGACGCTCATTCGTTCACAGCCCTTTGCAAAGGTTTTTGCGTCCACGCCCGGCATAATGATGTGAACATCCCTTTCAATATCGCAAATCAGGCTGTTGCGGAAGAACTTTGCATCCTCTGCGCTCTTTTCAAGCGATGAAATATAGCCCTTGAGTTTTTCCACCTGAAAAGCGGAAAGCTCAAGCGATGAATTTGCACTTTTGAGAATATCGATAATGTTGTCCGTTGTTTTCCTCTCCTTTTCAAAACTCTTTGTGACACCTGCCGACCTCTGCGCCGGAACGGCAACAAACGACCATTCGTAAGCGTCGGTGGGTTCATTGAGAACGGCAAAGCAAAGCGAACCGGAATAGGTTTTTCCCCGCTTGTGTTCGCATTCGTGCTGTCTCATGTCTGCGCCGCAGACCGAGCAAAGCGCACTTGAAACCGAACAGCTCACGCTGACTTCCTTTTTGATTCCGCCCTCAATTTCTTCAATAAGACTTGCGTTTTCCTTTGTCCGCACCATGTATGCACGTGCCTTCAGAACGCTGTAGTATTCACCGAGCGCCGTTTTTCGGCTTTTGTCGGTTTCAACCCACGCTTTGAAAATTCTGGCTGTCTGGAGCGTGCTTTTTGCGTTGTGGTCAAAAATTCCCGTCTTTCCCTCAAACAAAACAGCAAGCCCGTTGAGCGCAGAAAGCGAAAAGCATTCAAAGTCACGGTCAACATCGTTGTCGCAAAGATTGACCGAGAAGATGTAGACCTCCTTTTCAAGGAGCTTCTTCCTTGCGTATCGGTTGATGAGGGCAAGCTCCGGGTTTTCGCTTGCGTTATTTTCTTTATCTGTTTTCACTTTTTGCACCTCCTGCTTCGGCGAGTATTTTTTTGCTTTGTGCGTTGTAGTATTCACTCTTTGCAATTTCTGCAATATCCTGAAGCGTAATGTCGTTCCATTCGATTGAAAAGCTGCAGTCAAGACCGCAAAGAACGAGCTGCGTTCTGCAAATCTGCCTGATTACCGGCTCAATTTCCCGCCGATAGGCCTCAATCTCGCTTGTGAGGATATCCGCCTGCTGCGAGGACATCCGCTCCGTTGTTGACCAGGAAAGTCCGAGAAGAAAAGGAGGAATCCCAAGCTTTGCAACAATCTGTTCAAGCATCTGTCTGACGGGTATTTCACTTTCAAGAACCTGGTTATCCGCACCGATTGCTTTGATTTCAACATCACCAACGGCAACAAAATCCTTGACGGGGCCGTTTTTTTCCATCGCCTTGCTCCATTCGCTCGCAACCTGCTTTGCCCTCTCCTTGGCGTACGCCCTGTCAAGAGTATCATTTTGCGGCTTATAGGTTACGGCAAAGCGGACATTGCCCACTCTTTCCCAGTTGAGGCGGATGGTGTTGAAAATTTCAAGAAGAATGTCCGCAACAAACGGCAATCCCTTGAGGACGGAGGTTCCGTAAATTTTTCCCGGTTCGGGTTCGTGAACGCACTTGAGTATAAGCCCGGGATATTTGACGGGCGCAAAGCAGCCGTTTTCGTTCCTTGCGCTCACAATGACATCAAGTGGCGAAGAGCCCGTTGAAAGGGAAATGTTTCTGAGGTCTGCAATATAAAGACTTCTGATTCCCGTTATGTCGGCAACAATCTCTCCAACGGCTGTTCCGCAGGTGAGCAGTTCGCTGAAGAAGCTTGAAACAAAAGCACCGATACCCTTGCGTGTTCCGCCGACATCAACATCGCAAAGGAACCTTTCAAGATTGTTTTTTGCCGCAGTGTTTTCTGTCTTGACGGTGAATGTTCCGAGCAGACGGACAAGCTTTTCAATGGCGGCGTCAATTATCGGAACAGCCTCCCGCAGGGAGCGGTAAAGTTGAATGTCCTGAGCCGCCCCGGGAATGTATGACGAAACGGGCAAAAACGGATGACTGCTTTTTCCTGTCTGCGTAACGGCAACCGTGTTGTTCTCTCCGTCAGACTTTTTCCTTTTTACGAATGTCAATCTATATCTCCTTTCTGTCCGAGGCAATGGCAAAGAAGCCGTCGTCTTCATTCTCTGCCAATACTGTCGAAACAAAGTATCTGATATCGTCCATTGCGTGGTCGTTTTCCTTTTTTGGGGTATCCTTTGCGGCGCTTTCTTCCCAGCGATAGAGAGAAAACTCCCTCAACGCCGCCTTGCATACGGGAGAGATGAAAAGCTTTCTCTGCTTAAAAGCCTCGTGAACACGGCGGATACCGTAGGCGACATCGTTTTTTGCGCGGACAACACGGAGCTTTTTGTGCCGCCTGATGCACTCAATGAAGCTTGCCGCCGAGGGGTCAACAATGACCGCTTCAATCGGAAATTCTCCGGCAAGCTTTTCAAGCTCGGCGTAATACTCCTCATCAGTTTTTTGCGCTCCCTCTTTTTTTGAGGAATAGTAGTATTCACGAATACGGTACCAGCCTGAACCGAACAACCCCCAAAGCCCCATCGACATCGGATTGACCGTTCCGTAGTCGCAGGAAATGTAAAATTTTTGTCCTTGCTCCTTCGGGAGCTCCTTTGTGTATTCACCGTTTGCCGCCTGAGGATAAACAAGCCCGTCCGCAGCCACCCACTTTCCGAGCACAAAACGCTCATAGAAGCTGCCGCTGTAAAGGTTTTCATAGCGTTTTATCACTTCTTTTGAAAGCGAGGGATTGTCTTCCATCAGAAAATGAAGATGCAAACAGTTCTTTTCCTTTGCTTTCCTGATCCACTCCTCATAGAACCAGTGGAGCGGATTTTCGGGGTTGCAGTTGAACCAGAGCTTTGCACCCGACGGCGAGCAACGGGCAACGGCCTGTTCAACGAACGAACGGGGCATCAGAGCCACTTCGTCAAAAAACACACCGCAAAGCGTCATGCCCTGAATGAGTGCAGCTGAGGATTCATCACGGCCTCCGAAAAGATAAAAGCGGTTTTTTCTTCCGGAAAGGGTAACATCAATGAAGTTTTGCGAAAGCTTTTCATGCCATTCAAATCCGAGCGAGGAAAGCACGGGCAAAAGCACACAAACAACATTCCTGCGCAGAGAGGTGATTGTTTTTCCGCAGAGTGCGAAAGAGCAGTCGGAAAAGCGATAAAACGCCCATGCAACAAAGGAAAGCGACATACAGGTTGTTTTTCCGCTGCGTACCGCTCCGTCGCAGATTATTCCGTCAAACGAGCAAAAGGGCGAGCTTTCATGCCACCATGAAAGGACTGCGAGCTGCTTTTCGGAAAAAGAGGTGAAGCCGCTGTTATTCATTCTCTTTTCCCCTCAAAGCGTCTGCGCCCTTTTCGATTGCCGAATAAAAAGCTTTTGCTGAAGCATTCGGGTCTGAGAGGCAAAGCGCCTCAAGCTTTTCAAGGGCTTTGAGCCTGTCAAAAAATTTCACCTCGATGCCGCCGCCTTTCTGCCTTTTGATCTCTGAAACGGAAAAAAGGTCTGCTTTTTCAAGCTCATCGGAAGTCGCCTCATCGCAGAAAAGGAGCTTAACAGCATCTGCAACGCAGCCGAACGCAAGTCTGTAATAGCCTGCGGCAACATCCTGCTGTTTTCTTTTGCTCTTTTCGTCAGCCGACTTGATGAAAGAAGCAACCTCCTTTTTACGAAGCAGTTTTGCTGCGCTTTTCTGCGGCGAACGGTATCCGCTTTTTGCGGCGGCTTCACGGCCGTTGCGGTCAAGCAGGTAGTAGGTGCAAAAAAGCTCCTCTTTTGCGGAAAGTTTGTTTTTCATTGCTTTCTCCTTTCTGAAAGATTTTTGAAAGGGTTTTCAGGTTATGAAACGGGTGAATTTTTGCTAACCTTGAAAAAGTCCCTTCATATATACCGTCAAAAACAAAAAAAGTCGCACAAAATGCGCAACTTTTTACCGAAAGAAT
>JAEDHZ010000029.1 GCA_016292705.1 Clostridiaceae bacterium | reverse complement strand
GAATACAAAAATGTTATACTCATGATTGGTGACGGAATGGGTGTAAACACCGTTGCCGCAACAAGAGCAACAAGAAATGTTTCGCTCAATCTTGACAAAATGCCTGTTTACGGCCGTTCGGACACACGCTCATTCATCCTTGATTACACCGACTCCGCCGCCGGCGGAACTGCACTCGCCTGCGGAATCAGAGTGTGGGCAAGCTCGCTTTCCGTTTTCCCGTTCCATGTAATCAACATCACCGGACAAAAGGTTCCCGTTTCCCTGACCGAGCTTGCAAAGGCAAACGGCAAGAGCGCCGGCGTTGTTACCACCGACAAGACCTCCGGAGCAACCCCGTCCGCTTTTTCAACTCATGTTCTTTCAAGAAAATTTGAAAAAACCATAAGCTCGCAGCAGCTCAAGAGCAATCTTGACCTTATTTGGGGTTGTGGTTCTGACAGCATTACCAAGGAAAAGTGTGAAAAGAACGGCTTCTCCTTTGTTCAGACCGCAACTCAGATGGAGGCGCTCGAAAGCGGCAGCCGCTCGTTCGCTCAGTTTGATTTCGGCGAAATGAAATACTGCACCGGCGAAAAGGACACTCCGTCCATTGAACAGATGACGAAAAAAGCCATTGACCTCCTTGACGACAACGAAAACGGCTTTTTCCTCATGGTTGAGGGCGCCTGCATTGACAAGTTCTCTCACGACAATGAGCTTGATAATGCAACAATGAATGTTGTTGAGTTTGACAAGGCAGTGGGATATGCGCTTGACTACGCCGCAAAGGACGGCGACACCCTTGTTGTTGTTACAGCTGACCACGAAACGGGCGGAATCAAGTATAACGGCGTTACCGATGAATACTACTACACATCGGACGGCCACACAACAGCCGATGTTCCGCTTTATGTTTCCGCAACGGATGCAGGCTTCACAGACGGTGAAATTGTTGAAAACCGTCAGATAAGCGTTCAGATTGCGCGCGTCATGGGCTTCGGCAAGGATCAGTTCCCGGCCGTTAAGGGCTATACAATGTAAGCATTACAAATAGTTTACCGCTCGTCTGCAGGAAATCAGACGAGCGGTTTTCTTATAGTATAAAATCAAGTTCAGCGGCTTATGCCTTTTCAACAAGGACTCTCCAGCCTCTTGCGTCCTCTCTTTTTGCCCACTGGATTCCCGTAAGCTCATCATAAAGCTTCTGAGTGAGAGGTCCGATCTTTCCGTCACCGATGTTCATAACATCGTCCTCATAGCGCAGCTTGTTGACGGGCGAAACGACTGCTGCGGTGCCGGTTCCGAAAACTTCCTCAAGCGAGCCGTCCTTTGCTGCGGCAACAAGCTCGTCAACGGAAATTTTTCTCTCCTCAACCTCATAGCCCCAATCCTTGCATACCTTGATTATTGAGTCACGGGTGATGCCCGGAAGAATACTGCCATTGAGAGCAGGCGTAACAATCTTTCCGTTAATTTTGAAGCAGATGTTCATTGCGCCGACTTCTTCAATGTACTTGCGCTCAACGCCGTCAAGCCAGAGCACCTGCGAATAGCCGCTGTCATGTGCCTTGACCTGAGCCGCAAGACTTGCAACATAGTTTCCGCCGGTCTTGGCGAAGCCCATTCCGCCTCTGACGGCACGGACATACTCGTCCTCAATCCAGATTGCAACGGGCTCAAGACCGCTTTCATAGTAAGCTCCCGACGGAGAAAGAATAATCATGAAAAGGTAGGTCTTTGACGGTGCAACACCGAGGAATGCGTCAGTAGCAATAATAAACGGACGAATGTAAAGCGATGTGCCCTCTTCATACGGTACCCAGTCACGGTCAACATCGACAACCGCCTTGACTGCTTCAACAAAATCTTCCTCCGGAAGCTCCGGAATGCAAAGGCGTTTGTTTGAGGTGTTTGCACGCTTTGCGTTCATATCCGGGCGGAAAAGATAGATGTTACCGTCAACACCTCGGTATGCTTTCATTCCCTCAAACATTTCCTGTCCGTAATGGAAAACCATTGATGACGGCGAAAGACTGATGTCCTGATACGGTACTATTCTTGCATCGTGCCAACCCTTTCCCTCGGTATAGTTCATCATGAACATGTGATCGGTAAAGATTTTTCCGAAACCGAGCTTTTCGCCTTTTTTAGGTTTTTCTTTCGGATTTGTTGTTTTTGTAACCTTGATTTCCATATTGTTTAGCACCTCTTTCAAGAGTATTATTTAAAACTCGTAGCCGACTTTGAGAGCGTTGAGATTGATATCAAGCAGGTTTGCCTTTCTCGGCGGAATGACCTTTTTGAGTGCTTCGTCGGTATTTTCAAAATCCATGTCTGCACTCTCCTTTATAATCTTTCCGCAAAGAATCATGTTTGCAAGCGTTGAAAAGCCCTCATCCTTTGCCATCTTTGTTGCCGGAACATAGAAAACGGAAACATCGTCACGCTCAACCTTTTCGTTGATAAGAGTTGAGTCAACAAGAATCATTCCGCCGGGAACAACGCTGTTTTCATAGCGTCTGAGCGAGGGAAGATTCATTGCAACAAGGCAGTTCGGCTCGCTGACTATCGGTGAACCGACGGGATCATCGCTGATAATAACACTGCAGTTGGCGGTTCCGCCGCGCATCTCCGGGCCGTAGGAGGGAAGCCAGCTTACATTCTTGCCTTCAATAAGGCCCTTTGTTGCAAGGAATTTTCCCGCAAACAAAACGCCCTGGCCGCCGAAGCCGGCGATAAGAATCTGCATATTCATCACTTTTCCTCCTTTTGAGCACTTCTGTCCTTATATACTCCGAGGGGGTAATAAGGAATCATGTTTTCCTCAAGCCACTTGAGAGCGTTCTGCGGCGTCATGCCCCAGTTTGTCGGGCAGCTTGAAACAACCTCGATGAGTGAAAAGCCCTTTTTGTCAATCTGATTCTGGAAAGCTTTTTTAATCGCTTTCTTTGCGTTCCTGACATTTTTGACATTGTTGACGGCAACACGCTCAATATATTCCGCACCGTCAAGCTGAGAAAGCATCTCGCAAACCTTTACAGGATAGCCGCAAAGGTTAACATCTCTGCCATAGGGCGAGGTCTGTGTGACCTGACCGGGAAGTGATGTCGGAGCCATCTGTCCGCCCGTCATGCCGTAAATTGCATTGTTAACGAAAATGACGGTTATGTTCTCGTTCCTTGTTGCTGCATGAACTGTTTCAGCCATACCGATTGAAGCAAGGTCGCCGTCACCCTGATAGGTGAAAACAATGTTATCCGGATCAGCTCGTTTAACACCCGTTGCAACAGCAGGAGCACGACCGTGAGCAGCTTCAACCATATCGCAGGCAAAGTAGTTATACGCAAGAACTGCACAGCCTACCGGAGCAATACCGACAGTTTTTCCCTCAATTCCGAGCTCGTCAATCGCTTCGGCAACAAGGCGGTGGATAATTCCGTGGGTACAACCGGGGCAATAGTGAAACGGTACATCGGTGAGCGATTTCGGTTTTTCAAAAACAACCATTATTCTCTTCCTCCTTTGTCTGCTTTTTCAATGGCTTCAAGAACCATGTTCGGTGATGGAATCATTCCGCCGACACGGTTGCAGAGCATTACGGGGCGCTTGCACTTGATTGCAAGTTCAACATCTTCAATCATCTGTCCCATTGAAAGCTCAACGCTGATGAAAGTGTGTGCCTTTTCGGCTGCGTCAAGAAGTGCTTTCTTCGGGAACGGCCAGAGCGTTATCGGACGAATCATTCCGACCTTTATGCCCTTTTTGCGTGCTTCAACGATTGCGTTTTTTGAAACTCTTGCGGCAATTCCGAAAGCAACAACGCAAATCTCTGCATCATCCATCATGAAGCTTTCAAACATTGACTCGTTTTCTTCAACCTTTTTATAACGCTCATAGCGTTCAAAATTCAGCCTTTCAAGCTCTTCGGGAACAAGGGAAAGTGAATTTGCAATGTTATGCGGTCTTTCTCCCTTTGTTCCGTTAACAGCCCATGGCTTATCATAAACGGTGGCTTCAACCTTTTCGAGCGAAACAGGTTCCATCATCTGTCCCATTGTTCCGTCAGCAAGAATCATTGAGGTCATTCTGTATTTATCGGCAAGGTCAAAACCCTTGACAGTGAGAGATGCCATTTCCTGAACGGACGCCGGAGCAAGAACAATCATTCTGTAATCGCCGTGTCCGCCGCCCTTTGTTGCCTGAAAATAATCCGACTGGCTGGGCTGGATTCCTCCGAGACCCGGACCACCACGCTGAACATTGACAACAAGTGCAGGCAGGTCAGCACCGGCAAGATATGAAAGTCCCTCGCTTTTGAGTGAGATTCCCGGGCTTGAGGAGGAGGTCATAACACGCTTTCCGGCTGCGGAAACGCCATATACCATGTTGATTGCCGCAACCTCGCTTTCCGCCTGGAGGAAGGTTCCGCCGATTTTCGGCATCCTTTTTGCCATGTATGCCGCAACCTCTGTCTGCGGAGTTATCGGATAGCCGAAATAGAAACGGCAGCCGGCAAGAATTGCAGCTTCGGCAATCGCTTCATTGCCTTTCATAAGTACCTTTTCTGTCATCATTTGCACCTCACTTTTCAACCTTAATTACGCAATCGGGACACATCGTTGCGCAGAATGCGCAGCCGATACATTCTTCCTGATTTGTCATCTGAGCCGGAGAATGGCCTTTTGCGTTGATTTTGTTTTCTGCAATTTCAATAAGCTTCTTCGGGCAAGCGTCAGCACAAAGTCCGCAGCCCTTGCATTGGTCAGTCTGAAATGTTACCTTTGCCATTTTTTAACCTCCTAAAACAGTTTTCTGAAGTGATAACGGAAAAACATTTTCAATATCTTCAAGCTGTGTCACAAGGTCATCTCTCACCGTTGTCATGACAAGCGGAAGAGCTGAAAGCTCGCACAGCTTTTTAACATGAGGAATTGTCTGTTCAATATATTCTTTTGTTGTCTGAACCCCGACATTGGAGTTGTTGACAATTCCGGTAAAGGAAAGCGAACATGCGTTTTCAATTTCACGCATAACCTCAAGAGCTTCCTCTGCCGTCTGAGTAAGCGGACGGTAGAAATTTACAACAAAAAGCATTTCATAGCTACCGCTGTTTTTGATGAGCGGTGAAAGTCTTCCGAGGGCAACCGCTCCCCTGTCATCGCCGCCGATATCAAGAACGCTGAAGTTATCCTCACGGCAGAACGGTGCATACATTTCCGACGGCAGCGCCGGAATATCAAGGTTTGAGGCGGCATAGGACGAGCAGATAAGCTCTATATCCTTTGCAATGAAATCTTTTTCGCTGTCCTTTGTCCGGAAATAAGGATTAACAATATCAAGATCCATAATGCTGACTTTTTCATGCCTTTTTCTCAGATAAAAGGCATAATTCACCGCAACATTTGTTTTTCCGCTCCCGTAATGACCGCAAAAAACCGTGATTCTTTTTTCATTCATTATATTGCTTCTCCTTAAAGCTGATTAAAGCTTGTTTCTGATAATCTTTCCGCTGATTGTTTTCGGAAGCTCTTCTCTGAACTCAACAATACGGGGATATTTATAAGGAGCGGTGTGCGTTTTGACATAGGTCTGGATTTCCTTTTTCAGCTCGTCTGTGCCCTCGGTTCCATTTGTCAGAACAATGCAGGCCTTGACAACCTGACCTCTGACCTCATCGGGAGCGGCGCAGACTCCGCATTCAAGAACATACGGAAGCTCCATGATAACATTCTCAATCTCAAACGGTCCGATGCGGTAGCCGGAAGACTTGATGACATCATCAACACGGCTGACATACCAGAAATAGCCGTCCTCATCCCGCCATGCAACATCTCCGGTGTGATACATTCCGTCATGCCACGCTTCGTATGTCTGCTTCTCGTCTGCGTAATATCCCATGAACAGTCCGCAGGGAATACCCTTGTCTGTTCTGACAACTATTTCACCGGGTTCACCGTCCTGAACCGGATTTCCGTCGTGGTCAACAAGGTCAATGTCATAGGTGGGAACAGCCTTGCCCATTGCTCCGGGCTTAGGACGGGTTCCATAGAGGTTTGCAATGGTAAGGGTTGTTTCGGTCTGACCGAAGCCTTCCATAATCGTGAGTCCGGTAGCCTTTTTGAACTGATTGAACACCTCGGGGTTGAGTGCCTCGCCGGCAGTTGTTGCATATTTGATTGAGGAAAGGTCATAAGCGGAAAGGTCCTGCTTGATGAACATTCTGTACATTGTCGGCGGTGCGCAGAAAGTTGAAATATTATACTTCTTGAACATCGGAAGAATCTCTGATGCATCGAAACGGTCAAAGTCATAAGTGAATACTGCACCCTCGCACATCCACTGGCCGTAAAGCTTGCCCCAGAGTGCCTTTCCCCAACCGGTATCGGAAATTGTGAAGTGGAGTCCGTCCTCGTGAACATAATGCCAATACTTTGCGGTTACATAATGACCGAGCGCATATTTATAGTTGTGGCAGGCAATTTTCGGGTAACCCGTTGTTCCGGAAGTGAAGAACATCAGCATTGGATCTGCACCGCAGGCGGTTTCTTCGGTTCTCGGGAAATAGCCACGGAACATTATGTATTCTTCTTCAAAGCTGTGCCAACCCTCACGATTTCCGCCAACAAGGATTTTTACCTGGAGATTGCCGTAGTTTTGTGCAGCAGCGTCAACATGGTCCGGAGTGTTATCGTCAGCAGTGCAGATAATTGCCTTGACATTTGCTGCCTTGAAGCGGTATTCAAAGTCATGCTCCAAAAGCTGATGTGTTGCCGGAATTGCAATTGCTCCGAGTTTATGAAGCGCAAGGATTGTGAACCAGAACTGATAATGGCGCTTGAGAACAACCATTACCGTGTCTCCTTTTTTGATGCCGAGACTCTTGAGATAGTTTGCAGTCCTTGCAGAACCGTGCTTCATATCCCTGAATGTAATACGGCGCTCGGTCTTATCCTTTGCAACATGGAGCATTGCAAGCTTATCCGGGCTCTTTGCGGCAATGGCATCAACAACATCATAAGCAAAGTTGAACTTGTCCTCATTTTTGAATGTCATTGAAACAAGCCTTCCGTCCTCATCCTCCTTTGCTTCAACAAAGTTTTCAACAACAAGAGGAGCCTTTGCGGTACGGGCCTCAACAAAGGTTTTCTGAATTGCCTTTTCGTCCGGATTTTCATCTCCGGAGATTACAACAGCAAGGAACAGGCAATCCTGATTGTTCATTGCAATCATTCCGTGTGGAGTTGAGCTTTTATAATAGATGCTGTCGCCTTCTTCAAGAATCTCGGTGTGGTCGCCGACTCTGACCTTCAGTGTACCCTTGAGAACAAGGTCAAATTCCTGTCCTCCATGTGTGGTTGTGTGAATCGGCTTGTTTTGCAGCTCCTCGGAATATTCGTATTTTACCCAATAAGGCTCGGCAAGCTTGTTGCGGAAAAGCGGAGCGAGGTTTGAAATTTCAATTCCGTCTTCCTTTGCGGTTCTTGTTCCCTGTCCGCGCCTTGTAACCGTATATGAGGAAAGGTGGGCACTGTGGCCTTCAAGGATATCCGTTATGCCGATTCCGAACGCAAGAGCGCACTTATGAATAAAGGTGAACGGAAGATCAACCTCTCCTGATTCATACTGGGAATAGGTTTCAGCCGTAAGATTGGTTTTTTCAGCCATTTCGCTTACGGTGAAGCCTATAATCTCACGCATCTCACGGATTCTTTCGGCAACAACTCGGATTTCATCTGTAAAACCTGTGTTTTGCATTTTTTATACCTCCGCAAATTTAATATTCTTGATAATACAAAAAGCCCGTCCCAAAGTAAAACAACTTTGAGACGAGCGTAAATACTTACTACCCGCGGTACCACTCAAATTGCGGAAAAACCGCCACTCTTCGGACTCAAACAAGCCCTATGCATTAACGCAGCAATCACGGAAGACATCTACTAACTCTCATGAGCGTTCGGATCTTCGGCTCGGAAGGGATGGGAACAAAGATTTGTTGATATCGGGCTTCCACCATACCCCGACTCGCTGAAAGAACAAGAACTTTTCCGTCTTCGTCATAGCCTTTTTCATCGACCGCACAAGCGACCGAAAACGAGAATATTCAATTTTTAAAGTGTTAAATCGGATTTGTCAAGAGCTTTATCAAAAAGACGCAAGACTTTTCAAAAATTATTCAGCGAATCCGGATTCAACAAGCTTAACAAGAGCTTCAACAGCCTGCTCCTCATCGGGACCGCCGGCAATGATGCGGATATCGGTTCCGCCCATTATGCCAAGAGAAAGGACACCAAGGAGACTTTTTGCATTAACTCTCCTTTCCTCCTTTTCAACCCAGATGGAGGATTTGAACTCATTGGCTTTCTGGATGAAAAATGTTGCCGGACGAGCGTGAAGTCCGACCTGATTCTGAACTTTAACATCTTTTACAAACATAACACTATATCTCCCACGCACAATATTTGTTCGTTATTCAGTAAGCACTGACTGCCTGATTTCCAATTACCCGAATATTATACCACAAAATTTTTCATCGTCAACAGTAAAACAGCAGTTAATACCACGATTGAGAGCATTTTGGCTGCAAGTCTAAATGTTAACTAAAATGCAAGGTCGTTTTTGTGCAATTTAACTATAATAAATACGCTTTTCATTGCACTATGCACAATTCAAAACTGCTTTTTTCACCGAAAAGGAGCTTTTTTGACCTTTTTGGGGTTCGGTTTTGAAAAGGGTACAAATCAAAGTTTATCCCGGTATTCCTCTTCAAGCCGGCGCAAAAACTCTTTGTCCTTTTTTGAAAGCTCAGCGTTTTTCAGCATATCCGGGCGGCGCAGAAAAGTCCTTTCAAGAGCCTTTTCCCGGCGGAATTTTTCAATGTTTGCATGATGTCCCGATAACAGTATATCCGGAACACACCTTTCGTGCCACACCGGCGGACGGGTATACTGTGGATACTCAAGCAGGGAGGAAAAATGGCTTTCTTCAGTAAAGCACTCCTCGTTTGAAAGAACACCCGGTATCATTCTTGCAACGCTGTCAGCAACAATCATTGCAGGAAGCTCACCGCCCGTGAGAACATAATCTCCGATTGAGATTTCCTCATCGACAATCTCTTCAATAATACGCTCATCAACGCCCTCATAATGTCCGCAAAGGATTGCAAAACCGTCAAGCTTTGAAAGCTCACGCACCCTTTGTTGAGTCAGCGTTTTGCCCTGAGGAGACATATAGATAAGATGAACCTTTTTTCCAACCTCTTTGCAAAGGGCGCTGTAGCAGTCATATATCGGCTGAACACCCATAATCATGCCCATTCCGCCGCCGTAGGGAGCATCATCAACCCTGCGGTGCTTATCGGTTGAATAATCTCTTATCTGACGGCAGTTGATTTCAACAAGATTATCTTTTCTTGCCCTTCCGACAATGCTTTGGGAAAGGACGCTTTCGCACATCTCCGGAAAAAGCGTCAGAATATCAATCCTCATCATCAAAAATCCCCCTGAGCGGTCTGATTTTTATGATTTCGTTAATCACATCGGTCTCAATCACTACCGGAGGTATTGCCGGAAGGAGGTATTCCCTGCCGTTTTCATTCCTGACATGCCAGACATCGTTTGCGCCGGTTTCGCTCACATCACAAAGCTTGCCATAGACCTTTGAGCAATCATCAGCATCAACAACCGTGCATCCGATGAGATCCTGAATAAAAAACTTGTTCTCCGGAAGATTTGCGTCTTCTCTGTTCATATACAGTATTTTATTGCGAAGCAGATTCGCCTTGTCAATGCTGTCCGTACCCTCAAGAGCAAGGATGACAACATTTCCGTGCGGTCGGCAGGAAAGCACCTTTACCGGTCTTTCGCCGTTTTTGTCAAACCAGAGCGTTTTGAATCGCTTGAAAAAATCGGGAGAGTCGCACCAAGGATCAACACGAACCTCTCCTTTGATACCGTGGGTACTGACAATTTTTCCAATTTCAAGATATTTTTTAAGCATAGAACAATCCGACAGCCGAAAGCCGTTCCTTTCAAAGAGTATTTTTTTGCGTGGTTACTCAGTATCTAAAAAAACCAACGAGGCAGACCGAAACAGTCTGCCTTCGCTGAGATAATACCGAATAAATCACTTTTCTGCAAAAGGATCAACAATCCAATCCTCATTAACAGTCTGACCGAGAATCTTGCAAAGGAATCTGTAGAGATAATTCCACATATCAATGAGAATGATCTCGATCTGTTTAAGAGCGTCATTCATGATTTTTCCTCCTTTTATAAATTTTTCAAGTCAATTATACACTATTTAACCGCCGTTTTCAATATAAATACGGATTTCGGGTCTTATTTCAGTGAAACATTAAGTACATTTACAACATATTTGAGAATTGCTTCAAAGACCTTCATGACCATTTTCACTATTTCAACAATATTTGCAAAGGACAGCTCTGAATTGACTTCTCCGTATGCAGGAAGGTCAACATTCCGGTCGCCCGGTTCTTCATCAATCATGATTGTGTCAAGAATCGGATTGAGAACAGCCATCGTGACAGCAATGCCGAACTCACCGTCGGAGTTATGATTGAAAATGAGCTGTTTGAGGTTAATTCCGAGCTTTGCAGGGTCAACACCGACAAGGTTGAACACAGCGTTGAAAACAGCAAACTTAACATCGTTGGGCACACCCTCAAAAACATTGGCAAGGAACACGGCAACAAACTTAACGGCAAGACTCATTTCAAGGCTTTCAAGAGACAGGTTTTCGTCACCTGAGAAGTGGGCCTTCATGAGAACCATACCAAGTTCAAAGCCACTCTTGTAGTCACTTGCGGGAAGTTCGATTCCATAGGTTTTTGCAACAGCTTCAATGCTGTCCTTTTCGCCGTAAACCGGGGCAAAAATGAGTTTCCGTGCCCTTTTGCAAACTCCGTCAAGAATATCATGAACAACAGGATCATCTGTTTTGATAAGTTCACAGAGAGTATCGGCATCCAGGAAATAGTTCACGGCATATTTACATGTTTCGTCAAAGACTTCGTCTGCATAAGCCGGGAGATCCGTTTTAAGCATTGAAAGAGCTTTTTCGTTATGACCCTTCGCAAGCAGACTTGTGTCATAAATCTTTGAAACAGACTTTGTTCTTACCTCAACCTTTTCCGGGGAAAAGGTTACAATGCGGTATTCAACCGGATAAACAAGAATAGAGGGAGCTGTGATATCATACACTTCATTACCCTTTGCGCTTGTGCGTACAGCGATATCACTGACATGCTTGTGACCGGTAAAAACATACTTGATGCCTGCATCAGCGAACTTTGAACAAACTGTCCGCCAGTTATTAACGACAAAGGCAGTCAGAATTTCGTTCATTGTGAAATGCGGCATTATTGGATGGTGCATCATTGCGATGACATTCTTTCCCCTGCTCTGAGCCTGAGCAGTCTGCTCAAAAATCCAGTCGTAAAGCTCGTCGCTGATTCCGTCACGCGTTTTTCCGGGAAGATTGGAGTCAATGCAAAGGAGTGTATAATTCTCATCAAGGTCAACTGCGTATGAGCAGGTATTCTTATCCTGCGCATAAGCCTTGTCAAAACCGAACTTGTAATATGTCTCACGGAAAAACTCAACACCATCCTGAGCCATATCGTAGTAGTCATGGTTGCCGGGAACAACATAGACGGGAATTGAGTGCTTCTGCTGAAGTGTTTCAAGGCAGGCAGCAAACTTCTTGAGCTGTTCGGGAGTACCTTTATCAGTAAGATCTCCTGTGATGAGGACGCACTGGGCACCGTTTTCAACTGCTTCACGCATAAACGCATCCATTATTCCGATTGATTCATCATTAAGGCTTGCAAACATGCCCTTGTTTCCGTACATACCATCGCCGTTGATATCGTTGATTGTTTCTGAAACAGTTGCGTGAATATCGCTTGCAACAGCAATCTTCAATTGACCGTCCGGTTTCTTTTCATCAGCGGCTCCTGCGCAAAGTGCGAAGCACGAAAGCGCCAAAAGAGCAGCAAGAAAAACGCTCAGTGTCTTTTTTAATGTTTTCATTATTATAAAACTCCTTTCGACTTTTGTCGACTATTAGCTGTGTTATTTTATCATGATGTCAGGAAAATTTATTTCTAAATTACTAATATTAGGCTATAT
>JAEDHZ010000028.1 GCA_016292705.1 Clostridiaceae bacterium | reverse complement strand
ACCTTGAGTTGGGGCGGAAATGTTCCGAGCGCGGAAATCACGCTGTATGACGAGCGGTCAATGTGCGCCGGAAAGCAGACACCGCCGTACTGCCTGACGCAGTCAGGAACAGAATCAATGCTCAGGAAGCTTGCCGTTGTGAGCAACAGCTCCTCGCTGTCAACAACCGAATCCTCATGGTTCATGACAAGCTGATCTCCGAAAATCTGCGACCTGTTTTTGACGGGCGGAATGTTTTCCCGTATGTATGCGCCGAACTCCTCTGCTTTTTCAACGGTAGAAAAAAGGCAGACAACATGTATTTCCTCGCTTGTGCAAAGCTCCATTCCGGGAACAACAGTGATTCCGGCTTTTTTTCCGGCGTCAACGGCAGCCCGGCAGTTTCTGGTGCTGTTGTGATCGGTCAGGGCAATTATGTCAAACCCGAGTATCTTCGCCATGTTCACAAGGTTGTAAGGTGTCATTTCGTTATCGCCGCACGGCGAAAGGCACGAGTGAAGATGAAGATCGTAAAATAATTTCATAATGACCTCAGAATAGTTTAACCCTCATGGTATAAAAAGGTTGATTTTCCTTTATATGATATCACAGACAGTACCATGTGTCAATTTTTCCCTTGTTCAATTAAATCAATGTTAATTTATTTCATTATTCGGGAAAGAAATCCCGTTCACCCCTTGAAAAACCGAAAAAAAGTGATATAATTAAACCATATATAGTATTATTGAGGTAATTTGTCCTTTTTTACATATAATTACGGATTTCGGAAGTTAAAAAAAGAGAGATTTTTGAAAGACGCAGAATATAAAAAGGTGAGAGGAGATATAACCTTGTCAGCAGATTTACATTGTCATACCAAGCTATCTGACGGAACAATGGGTATTGATGACATCATTATCCTTGCAAAAAAAAGCGGAGTAACAACACTTGCTGTTACCGATCACGATTGCCTTGCCGGCACCGTCAGGGCAAAAATTATCGGAGAAAGATACGGGGTAACGGTTATCCCGGCGGTTGAACTTACCTGCACGGACAAAAAGCGGGGCGACAAAGCGCATTTGCTTTGCTATTTTCCCGATTTTCCGGACAGACTTGAAGGACTTTGCAAGCGCAATTCCCTCATCCGAAAAAGCGCAGGAAAGGTTATGGCTGTCAAGGTTACTCAGAAATTCCCGATAACAACGGATTTTATCGTCAAGTGTGCAACCGGCTCAACCAATATTTATAAGCAGCACATTATGCAGGCTCTTCTTGAAAGCGGCTATACCACCACCATTTTCGGTGAGCTTTTCAACGCCCTTTTCAAAAAGGGCGGCGACAACTGCGTGCTTGTTGAGGCAACCTACCCGTCTCCTGAGGAAACTCTTGAGGCTATTCATGAAGCCGGCGGAATTGCCGTTCTTGCTCACCCCGGTTTTTACAACAACTTTGAGCTTCTGGATGAGCTCATCCCCCTCGGTCTTGACGGCGTTGAAGTTTGGCACCCGGAGAACACTCAGGAGCAGCAGGAGTATCTCAAAAAGAAAGCAAAAAAGCATAAGCTTGTCATGACCGGAGGAAGCGATTTCCACGGCGGCTACAACGCCTATCCCGTTCGTCTCGGTCAATATGGTCCGGACGAAGAAGCTCTTGCAGGCCTCATAAGCTACAAAGCAAAAATGAAACGCAAACAGAAAAAGGCGGCAGCATCCAAAGAGGCTGAATAAAGTATCCACGGAGGTTTTTGTTATGGCGGACGACATCAGAATATACAAGGGTAAAAATGAGGAGGACGATTTTTCCGTCAATATTTCAACGGATATCGAATCGCTCAATTCCTTCCGCCTCAACGGCAACCTTCAAAAAGCAAAGCTGCTCGGAAAAAAGCTTGCCCGACTCACCCCTCTCATTGACGGAAACGGGGAAGAGGAGCTTTCCGTTGATTTCAAAAAGCTTCTTGCCCCGAAGTTTCAGTCGCAGGACATTCTTTTCCAGATAAGGGTTCTTCTTGTTTTTGCGGCGGAATCGCTGCTTCAGCTCAAGATTCCCGCCGAACAGCTTTCAACAACTGCAATCAATGCAATGCACGACACCTTGCGCAAGGAACATTCCGCTTTTTATATGAACATCTCTGACGGAGCAGCATTTACATTCTATTATCTTGCAATGAAAAAGGGCAAAGACCTTGAATCCGATATCGGACAGGCGTTTGCAATGCTCTGCTCGGTCAACAAGAACAGCGAAAGTTTCATTGAAGCCGGAAAGATTGTCTGGAACACTGCTTGCAGAATTATTGAAGAGGAAATTGAAAAAGCGCAATTCATCTTTTAAGATTAATCGGGAACACTTGACGGCGAAAGACTTTTTTTGATGCTCTTTCGCCGTTTTCGGTAATCGGGCACTGCCCGGTTTCCCTATACAGAAAGGTACGGAGGAAAATTATGAAAGTTAAAGAAGTTCAGGAAATTCTCAATGCGGAGATTATTTGCAGAGACGATCTGCTTGAAAGCGAGGTTCACACCGCCTGCGGCAGCGACATGATGAGCGATGTTCTTGCTTTTGTTAAGGAGCAGGCTGTTCTGCTCACGGGGCTTGTCAACCCTCAGGTCGTGCGTACGGCGGAAATGATGGATATGCACTGCATTGTTTTTGTCCGCGGAAAAAGGCCGGATCTTTCAATGATTGAGCTTGCCGAAGACCGTGACATGATAATGCTCTGCACAAAAATGGAAATGTTCACTGCCTGCGGAAAACTCTATTCAAGCGGTCTGAAAGGAGGCAGCGGAGCATAATGGAGTCCATAAAGCTTCACTATGATGTTCCGGGAGACGACTTCACAAGAGCCGGCGCAGCTTCCGGTGATGTCAAAAGAACGCTCAAGCAGCTCGGCGTTTCGCCGTCCGTTATCCGCAATGTTGCCGTTGCAATGTATGAGGGCGAAATCAATCTTGTTATCCACGCAGGCGGCGGAGAAATTGATGTTGAAATTGATGAAGAAAACATCACCATGACCCTTTCCGACCACGGCCCGGGAATTGAAAATGTTGAACTTGCAATGAAAGAAGGCTATTCCACCGCACCGGACAACATCCGTTGCCTTGGCTTCGGCGCAGGAATGGGACTTCCGAATATCAAAAAATATACCGATGAATTTAAGATAGACACCGAAGTCGGTGTCGGAACAACTCTCCACCTCAAGGTTCATATCGGGTGATACCCCGACACATATAAATAAAAGGAGAAATCCGCACAGCATTCTGCGGCGATGAAGATATGGAAAATGTTTTTCATTCGGTGCGTCTTGACGATGAAAAATGCCAGGGCTGCACCAACTGCATCAAGCGTTGCCCGACTCAGGCGATTCGGGTGCGCAACAAAAAGGCATACATAATTTCAGACCGTTGCATTGACTGCGGCGAGTGTATCAGGGTTTGTCCCCACCATGCGAAGTATGCCGTCAGCGAGCATTTTAATGAACTTGTGAAATATAAATACAGAATTGCCCTTCCCGCCCCATCGCTATACGGACAGTTTAATAACCTTGACAATGTTGACTATGTTCTCAACGGCCTTGAACGCATGGGCTTTGATGAGGTTTTTGAGGTTTCACGGGCGGCCGAGCTTGTCAGCGATGCTTCGCGGCGCATGATTGAAAGCAAAACGCTCACGAAACCTGTCATCTCCTCGGCGTGTCCTGCAGTTCTGCGGCTCATCAGAACAAGATTTCCGAATCTTATCAAAAACATTCTTCCGCTTTTTACACCCGTTGACCTTGCCGCAAGGCTTGCAAGGAAAGCGGCAAGGAAAAAGACCGGACTTGAAAACAAGGACATCGGCGTCTTTTTCATTTCTCCGTGTCCTGCAAAGCGGACGGCGATAACAAATCCGCTGTGCTA
Organism: Clostridiaceae bacterium; assembly: GCA_016292705.1. Lineage (GTDB taxonomy): Bacteria > Bacillota > Clostridia > Oscillospirales > Acutalibacteraceae > UBA6857. The sequence goes on along the minus strand of JAEDHZ010000028.1, from coordinate 8,290 downwards.
TGACGGCGGCATTATCAACGGCGCTTTCGCAATCAAGGACATCTATCCCGTTCTTGTTCAGACAATGGATAAGCTCAACAAAGACGAAGTCAGGTCTTTGAACGATTCCGGAATCATCGGCGTCGGCTGGGCAAGCAGCGGCGGCGAAGCAGCAGGGCTTCTGAAAGAACGCTATCTTGCCGCTGACGGAATTGAAAATGTAATAAATGTTCTTGAAGAGCTTGAGGACGAAAAACTCAACGACCTTGATTTCATTGAGCTTAACTGCTGCACGGGCGGATGCGTGGGCGGCGTTCTTACGGTTGAAAACCCCTATGTTGCCAAAGCACGCATTCAGAGGCTCAGAAAATTCATGCCCGTTTCCTGCAACCGGCTTCCGGAGGACTTCCGGATTGACCTTCTGAGCTGGACACATGAGCTGACGCCCTCGCCGGCAATGAAGCTTGCAGACAATGTTATCAAAGCCATGCAGATGATGAGTGAGCTGAAGAAGATTGAAGCCGAGCTTCCGGGTCTTGACTGCGGAATCTGCGGTGCTCCCTCATGCCGTGCACTTGCGGACGATATTGTCCGCGGCTTTGCAGAAAAAGATGACTGCATTTTCTGGGCGGCAAAGAGCGAAAACGAGGACATTCTTCCTGCGCCGTTCAGAAAAAAGGAAAAGCACAGCGAAGCAGACTCGGTGAAATCCAACGATTTTGAGGAGAACTTTCTCAAGGAAGATTGAACAGTTTGAAAGGAAGTTTATATGCTTGTCAAAGATTTAAAAAAATCTCTGTCACTCACCTCGTTGACAACCGGCGGTGATGAAAAGGAGATTAAAGGTTGCTATTGCGGTGATTTGCTCAGCTGGGTTATGTCCAGAGCAAGCGAGGGAGATTGCTGGCTGACCGTTATGGGGAATATCAATGCTGTTGCGGTGGCAGTTCTGACCGATTGTGCGTGCATTGTTCTCACGGAGGACGCTGCGCTTGATGAAAACGCAAAGCAGCGTGCTAAGCTTGAGGGCGTTTCAATCCTCACCACGGACAAAAGTGCCTATCAGGTTGCGGCAGAAATCTCAAAGCTGATTTGAGCGAATTTATAAAAAGCGTAATTTGGGCTGTTCTGAAAAAGTTCAGCCCTCTTTTTTGTCAATGGCGGTAGCAAAAACACATTCAGAGAATAATATAGAGCAGGATAGTTTTAGCCAGCAACCGATTTATTCAACGGAGGTGTTCAAATGAGCTGTCAAAGAAAAGTTTTTCTTGCCGCAAACAGCCCGTCCGGCTTTGTTTCGTTCTTTGATGAACTCTATAACCCGTATCAGAATTGCCGTGCGTACATCATCAAGGGAGGACCGGGAACGGGAAAATCCTCGTTCATGAAAAGAATCGCCGCTGCCGCCGAGGAAAGAGGTCATGATGTTACCCGTGTTTTTTGCAGCAGTGACCCTGAAAGTCTCGACGGCGTTATGATTCCCTCCCTTTCCGTCAGCATCGCAGACGGAACTGCGCCCCATGTTATTGAACCCAGGTTTCCCGGCGCAGTGGAGAATATTGTAAATCTCGGCGATTTCTGGAACGCAAAAGAGCTTTTTAAAATGAGCGATGAAATCCGCTCTCTCAGTCTTGAAAATTCAATTTTTCACCGCCGGTCTTCAAGATTTCTTTCAGCCGCCGGTGCGCTTCTCAGGGAAAACGAAAAAACGCTTGCGCCGTATGTGCTTGAGGATAAGATTTCCGGCTTTGCCGCAAGGTTCTGCGCAAGGGAAACCCCGAAGAAAAAGCACGCAGCACCGGGCAAAAAGAGCGTTTGTCTGCTTTCCGGAATCACTCCGCATGGAGTTACCTTTTTCAATGAAACGGTTGAAGCCTATGCCGCCCGAATTATCGCAGTTGAGGATGAGTACGGCTGCGTTTGCGGAAGGCTGCTTGAGCAGATCGGAGAATATGCAGTCAAAAACGGCTACGATGTGATTTTCTGTCGCTGTCCGATGAAGCCGAAGGAGGACTGCGAACACCTCATAATTCCCGAAATATCGCTTGCGCTTGTGACGACCAAAACTCTGCACAGAATTGAACTTCCTCTTTCACGAACCGTTCACGCAAAACGGTTTTTGAAAGACGGCGCCGTTCTGCGCTCAAGGCGGCTCGTTCTCAACCGCAGATTGATTTCCGAACTTACTGATAATGCCGTTGAAATGCTCGGCAAAGCCAAATCGGTTCACGATGAGCTGGAAAAACTATACATGAAAAATATGGATTTTGAAAAATTGAACGATTTTACCGATAGATTCATTTTTTCGCTCCTTGATGAATAATACTGTAAAGGTCGGGAATACTGAAAACAAGTCTTTCGTCGTCAACCGCCGAGGCTGATTTTAACCGAAAGACCTTGCCACCGGCGTATTTCCGGAAAAATACCGGCAAAAGGAGCATATCAACATGAAAAAAACCGTTTCAATCATTCTTGCCGCCATCCTTGCGCTTTCGTTGGTGCTGATGACCGGCTGCAGCTCAGGCGATGACATGACCTCAATGCCGTCCGGCAACGCAACAAGCGACAGCTCATTGTCAAGCACAATGCCGAGCACGATGCCTGACACTTCCATGAGCACAACGGACGAGAGCACCACGGCTCCGGCGCAGAGCACCTCCGGTGCAGACAATTCTTCAACAAGTGCAGTGGAGTAATCCCATCATTTTGAAAAAACAACCGCAGACCCGTTTTTGAGTAACGCAGGTGTGCGGTTCGTTTTTTGTTTGCAGGCAAGTATAGCTTTGAATTTTTAACTGTTTGTTATTTTTAATAAACAGCATTGACATGCTGACGCCTTTTTGGTAAAATATTTACAATAAAGATGGTGTGCTCTGCCGCGGCGGCTTTGCGCACATACATATAAGGAGGAGTTCACATGACAGATGCAAAAACCTTAGCGTACATCAACCTTTACGGTATTCTCGGCGCTTTGGAAAACCTTTGCGAACTTGACGAAGAAGCAAGCAAACTTGCAAAGGTCAAAAAACCGATCTCCATCGCTTTCAGCGTTAAGAACGGTCCGGATGCAACCATAACTTTCAAAAACGGCAGGTGCAGAATGGAACAGGGTGTTGCCCCCGATTGCAATGTTCTTATTCCTTTTTCCTCCTGCGAAAAGTTCAACGGACTCATCGACGGAACCGTTACCCCGATTCCCGTCAAGGGTTTCACAAAGATCGGATTTTTGCTCAATAATTTCACAAAGCTGACAGATATCCTCACGAAATATCTCAGAGCAAGCGAAGAGGACCTCAAGGACGAAAAGTTCTTTGAAACCAGCACAAAGCTCATGTTCTATTTAATCACCGTTGCGCTCGCTCAGATCGGCAACAACGATGAAATCGGTCGCTTCTCTGCAAGCTATATCCCCGACGGCATCATCGAAATGGGTATCAAGGATTCCGTTGCCGCAACAATCCGAGTCAAGAATCATCATCTTGTCACAATCAAGCAGAAGCCCGAAAGCTACCGTTCAAAGATGGAGTTTTCTTCAATCAAGCTTGCAAGAGATCTTTTTGACGGCAAGGTTAACGCTGTTGCCTGCATCGGAGAGGGAACTGTTACCATGTCCGGTCTCATCAACATGATTGACAACCTCAACAGAATACTCGACAGAGTTGCGCTTTATTTGGCATAAGGAGGAACAACAATGAATATTCCGGTTTATGAAAATCATCAGAAAAGCAGAGAGATGTTCCAGAGGGCAACAAAGGTTATCCCCTCGGGCATCTATGGCCACCTCGGCCCCGCAGAAGGTCAGTTCATCCCCGTTTCCAATTGGCCGCTCTTTTCCGAAAAAGCCAAGGGCTCATATATGTGGGATGTTGACGGCAACAAATATATCGACTATATGTGCGCTTACGGTCCTAATGTTCTCGGCTATTGCGATGATGATGTTGACGCTGCCGCAATGAAGCAGATTGCCCTCGGAAACTGCACAACAACACCCGAAAAGGTTATGCTTGAATGTGCTGAACTTCTTGTTGATACCGTTAACACCGCTGACTGGGCGTTCTTCGCAAAGAACGGTAACGATGCAACCCAGGGTGCAATCATGTGTGCAAGAGCTCACACCCACAGAAAAAAGATCATCATGTTCCGCGGTTATTATCACGGCGTTTCACCCTGGTGCATGAAAAAGGACTATCCCGGCGTTCTTGAAGAGGATGTCTGCAACAACATCGTTATCCCCTGGAACGACATTCCCGCTCTTGAAAGAGTTATTGAGGAAAACAAGAACGAAATTGCTGCTCTCATCGCTCAGCCGTATGACCACGGCAACTTCTATGACAACTCCTTCCCGGCTGAAGGATTCTGGAAGAAGGTCAGAGAAATCTGCACCAAGAACGGAATCATTCTCATCATTGACGATGTCCGTGCAGGCTTCCGTCTTGATCTTGCCGGTTCTGACCATTACTTCGGCTTTGAGGCAGACCTCATCTGCTTCTGCAAGGCTCTTGCCAACGGTTACAATATGTCGGCTGTCTGCGGCAAGGAATTCCTCAAGAGTGCAATGAGCTCGCTTTCATATACAGGTTCTTACTGGCTTTCAGCCGTTCCGTTCGCAGCCTGCATCGCCTGCATCAACAAGATGAAGAAGCTAGATGTTCCGAAGATGTTCTTTGAAAAGGGAACAAAACTTACCGAGGGACTCAAGCTTGCAGGAAAGGAACATGGCTTTGACCTCGTAACTTCCGGTGCCCCGGCTCTGTTCTATCTCAGAATTGCCAACGATGACAGCATGGTTCTTCATCAGGAATGGATTGCGGAAATGGTCAAGCGCGGAATCTTTATGGCAAGTCACCATAACCACTTCATCAACGCTTCGCTTTCCGATAAGGATATCAAGCACACCATCGAAGTCGGCGAAGAATGCTTCAAGGTTCTTGCAAAGAATCATCCGGAGCTTTTCTGAGCCTTTCATAATCAAGGTAATTAAGAAAACCCAAAAAGGAAAAGACTGCTGAAAAAATACATGGGTGGCGGCAACCCGTCCGTGGTTTCAATGTGCATTCAGCCTGAGTATGTGATGGGTATATGAGTAGGATTCGCTGTCCGTCCCGTTTTTTCAGACGATAGCTTTTTGGGTTTTCGGTTATAAAAAAATACATACGGAGGAAAAATTATGCCACTTTCAAAAAAAGAATGGCTCGCCCTTGAAAAAAAAGCTTATGAGCTTCGTAAGCTTTGCATGAACACAACTTCATGGGCAGGCAGCGGTCATGTCGGCGGCGGTATGAGCGTTATGGACCTTCTTACGGTTCTTTATCACAAGTATCTCAACATCAAGGTTGAAGACCCTAAGTGGGAAGACAGAGACCGCTTTATCCTTTCAAAAGGTCACGCAGCAATCGCCTATGCTCCCGTCCTTTGCGACAAGGGATTCAACGATCCCGAAATGCTCAAGACCTTCAACCTTTCCGGCTCAAAGATGGGTATGCACCTTGACTCCAACAAGGTTGTCGGTGTTGACGCTTCCACCGGTTCACTCGGTCACGGCGTTTCAATCGCAGCCGGTACTGCTCTTGCAGCAAGAATCCTCGGCAAGGACTTCCTTACCTATGTTGTTACCGGCGACGGCGAACTTGGTGAAGGCTCAAACTGGGAAGGATTCATGACAATCAATCACTATCAGCTTTCAAACTGCATCGTTTTCATCGACCGCAACCACTGCATGATCGACGGACCGACAGAGGAAGTTATGAAGCTTGAACCGCTTGCAGACAAAATGACTGCATTCGGCTTCAACACCGTTACAATTGACGGAAACAATATCGGCGCTCTTTGCGAAGCTATTGACGCAGCTATTGAGCGTTCAAAGGAAAAGTGCGCTCCGACCTGCATCATCATGGACACAAAGAAAGGCGCAGGAATCAAGGACATTGAAGGCGACTATCATTGCCATTACATGGCTCTTGACGACGCAACATTTGACAAGTATATGAAAGAGCTTGAGGAAGATTACAACAGTCGTGTTGCTCGCGCAGAAAAGGAGGGTAAATAATTATGGCAGGCGGATTTGTATATAACGCAATCGACCAGACAGAAGTTGCAACCGCTGAAATTTACGGTAAGGCTCTGGCTGACATAATTCTTAAAGACCCCAAGGTTGTTGCAATCACCGCAGACCTTGCAAAATCAACAAAGCTCGGCGATGTTCTCAAGGTTTGCCCTGAGAGAGTTATCAATGTCGGTATTGCTGAACAGGACATGTTCGGTGTTGCCGCAGGTATGGCAAAGGTCGGCTGCATTCCGTTCCTTTCCGGATTTTCCGCTTTCACATCAATGAGAGCCTGTGACCAGCTCCACACAGACATCTGCTATCAGAATGTCAACGCAAAAGTTATTGCTACCCATGCAGGCACTTCCTTCGGTCAGGCCGGCTCAACCCACCACGCAATTGTTGACCTTGCAATCACAAGGGCAATGCCGAATCTCACCGTTATCGTTCCGGCAGACGGAATGGAAACCGCAAACGCAGTCAACGCTGCCTATGAAAACTTCGGTCCTTATTATATCCGCATCAACCGCGGTTTTGACCGTGTTCTCTATCAGAACATGGACTACGGTTTTGAAGTCGGCAAGGCTGTTGAAATCAATCCCGGAACAGACATCACCGTTATTGCCTGCGGTTCATGCGTATTCCAGGCAAAGCAGGCTGCTGAGTTCCTTGAAAACGCAGACGGACTCAAGGTTCGAGTTCTCAATATGCACACCATTAAGCCGATTGATAAGGAAGCTATCGTTAAGGCTGTTATGGACACAAGAAGAATCATCACCGTTGAAGACCACAGCATAATCGGCGGTCTCGGCTCAGCCGTTTCGGAAGTTGTTGTTGAAGCCGGCAAGGCCTGCGCATTCAAGATGCTCGGTCATCCGGATAAGTTTGCTCCGATCGGACTTCACGAGGACATCATGGCCGAAGTCGGAATCGATGCAAACGGAATCATCGCCGCAGTCCGTGAAGTTATGCACAAGGACTTTGAAGAAGACGATAACTGGGACGACGAGTTTTAATTGAGAGGAAAGGAGAGCAAATATAATGTCAATACCTCAGGAAGCATTATATTCAAACAAGATTTTTCTGAACGCCGCTCTTCCTCTTGTAAAGGTTATAGCAACTGATGTTCCCTCGCTTGCAAAAAAGTTTGAACACGCTCATGCTGTTATTCAGGTCAGCTGCCTCAACCCGGAAGTTCCCGAGGGAAAGGTCGGAATGCACTTTGTTGTCAACAGCGGTGAATGGCTTGTTCACACCTGCCTTACAAAGGATCCTCACATAGAGCTCGAGTTCAAGAGTGTTGAAGCCCTCAACGGCTTCTTCAAGGGCAACATTACCCTTGGCGCAATTCCGAAGATTCACGGAATCAAAAAGGCCGGAACACTGGTTGCCTTTGTTCAGGTACTTCTCAAGATGGCAAGTCTTCTCGGCGCTGACAAGGCTCCGGAGGATGAAGAAACACAGAAGCTTATGGTTAAGTGCTTCTTCTATCTGCTTTCAAGCGGTATCAGCCAGCTCAACAAGATGGGACATCCGGAAATCCACGATTGGGCGCTCAAGAGCCCTGACCGTGTTTACGCTTTTGCTGTTAACGATCATCCGGAGGTTGCGGCATATATCCGTGTCAAAGCCGGCAAAACAAGAGCCGGAAGAGGTGAATACAAGAGGGCGATGCCCTTCTTCACACTTCGCTTTGATTCGTTCAAGAGTGCTCTCGGAACGCTTCTCGGAACGGACGATATGCTTGAATCCACAAAGAGCGGAAAGCTTATCATGGACGGTGCACCGGAATTCGGCGCACAGCTCGGCGGTTTCCTGCTTATGGTTGGCGACCTTGCAAAATAATTATATTGAAAAAAGTGCTGTCGGTTCCGGCAGCACTTTTTGTCAGGTTTTTGTTCAGTCATTATCTTTTGAAAACTGCTTTTTGATTTTTGCACCGAGACTTTTTATCGCACCGGGAAAGGCGGTGCGCTTTTTTGCATAATCAAACGGCAAAAAGGCGATAGCTCTGTAATAATCATCAAGCTTTTCAAGAAAATGTTGAAAATTCTTTTTCTTTTCGGCCGTCCAGACGCTTTCCGAAAACGCACCGAGTCTCGGAAAAAGGAGAACACCGGCTTTTTTCATATCGTAAGCGTTTTGTGTTGGCAGAATTGCTTCATAGGCAAAAGCGTTTTCCCGGGCTTTGAAATGCTCATAACATTCACGGACGCCAAGAACACCATACGGCTTTGAAAGATCAAGAGAAGAATCAATCAACAGCAA
>JAEDHZ010000027.1 GCA_016292705.1 Clostridiaceae bacterium | reverse complement strand
GTTGATTACGCCGGAATGCTCCGAAAAGCAGCCGCCGAGCGCAACAAGAATAAGCACCGAGGCGTAAAGCAAGGTATATTGAATGAGAAGTGACATTATTTTGCGCCTCCTTTTTCGTCGGTGACCGAGGCTTTGCTCAATTCCTTTTTCGCTCTTTTTGAAAGGAACTTGTTGAACGCATATTTCATGAAGAATACAAAGCCGCAAAGGTAAATGATGATTGCGGAAATGAGGTCGGAAATCTGCGAGGGATAAAGCATTTTGTCGATATGTGAGCCTCCCTCGGTAATGTGCTGAATGAAGTATGAGGAAAGAACGCAGCCAATCGGATTGAGTCCGCCGAGGAACGCCGCCGCAATTCCGTTGAAGCCCATTGCCGGAACGGAGGATGTGCTGCAATTCCATTGCTCGTAGCCGGTGAGATAGAGGAATGCGGCGCCGACAGCGGCAAGAGCTCCGCCGATTGCAAGCGTTATGATAATGTTGCGCTTTTCGTTCATTCCGCAGTATTTTGCTGCGTTTTTGTTGAAGCCCGTGGCTTTGAGTTCGTAGCCGAATTTTGTGTTTTCAAGAAGCACCCAGATGAACACAGAAATGATGACGGAAAGGGGAACAGCAATTGTCATATATTCATTGTCCAAAAACAGCTTGTCAAGGCCGAGAGAGGGTATAAGCGCTTTGGGATTGCTGTATTTGAAAACGATCGTATAAGGGCTTGTTTCCTCTTTGACTTTTGTCAGAAGCATGTTTATCGAATAAAGCGAGATCCAGTTGAGCATGATTCCGCTGATGACCTCGTTAACATTGCAATAGGCTTTGAGCAGACCGCAGAGAGCGCCGGAAAGCGCACCGCCGAGCGCCGCAAGGAGGATGCACGCCCACCAGGGAAGATTCCACGCAATCGCCGCATAAAGCGAAAGCCCGATTCCTACTGCGTACTGTCCCGCTGCGCCGATGTTGAAAAGCCCGACCTTGTAGCAGAACAGAATTGAAAGCGAGCACATGATAAGCGGAGCGGTTTTAACAAGTGTATCGCCGAAGTATTTGAACCTTGCTTCCGGCTTTGAATAGTTCATGAAGTTTCTGACAAGGTCGCCGATTGCTTCAGCCGCACCATCGGGATTGATGAACAAGAGAACAATGTAGCCGATAAGAAGTCCGAGCAAAATGCAAATGAGCGAGGAAAACACGGACTGAACGGCGTTGTTTTTTAAAAATGAGCGAAATTTGTTTTTCATCAGTCGTTTCCTCCTTTCCTTTTTGCTCCCGCCATGTAAAGACCGAGCTCCTGGGCGGTTGTCTTTTTCGGGTCAAGCTCGCCGACAATTTCACCCTCATACATGACAAGAATCCTGTCCGGAACGCTCAGCACTTCGTCAAGCTCAAGCGAAACGAGCAAAACGCCCTTTCCTGCGTCACGGCAGGAGACAAGTTGTTTGTGGATATATTCGATTGCGCCCACATCAAGGCCTCTTGTTGGCTGAACGGCAACAAGAAGCTCCGGATTCCGGTCAATTTCCCGGGCAACGATTGCTTTTTGCTGGTTTCCGCCGGACATACTCCTTGCAACCGTTGCGCTGCCCTGACCGGAGCGGACATCATATTGTTCAATGAGCCTGTCCGAATAGGCACGGATGTTTTTCTTTTTCAAAAATCCGAACTTGTTTGTGAACTGCGGCTCAAAGTAGCGTTCAAGAATCATGTTGTTTTCAAGCGAGTAGTCAAGAACAAGACCGTGCTTGTGTCTGTCTTCGGGGATATGGGAGATACCGGCAAGGTTGCGCTTTTTTATCGGAGCTTTTGTAATGTCCTTGCCGAGCAGGGTAAGCGTTCCCTCTTTAACGGGTTCAAGACCTGTAAGACCGTAAACAAATTCTGTCTGACCGTTTCCGTCAATGCCTGCAAGGCAGACGATTTCGCCTGCACGGACGGAAAAGGAAATGTTTTTGACGGCATTGTTTTTGTGCAGCTTGCTTCCAACGCTGACATTTTTAACATCTAAGATAACCTCACCGGGAGTCATTTCTTTTTTGCGGACGGTGAAATCAACATCGCGGCCGACCATCATCTTTGAAAGTTCTGCTTTTGAAGTGTCGCTGATGTTGACCGTTCCGATGTATTTACCCTTTCGCAGAACGGTGCAGCGGTCTGCAACTTCCATAATCTCGTTGAGCTTGTGGGAGATGAAAAGGATGCTCTTTCCCTCTTTTGCAAGGTTTTTCATAATCTGCATAAGTTCTTCAATTTCCTGCGGAGTGAGGACTGCGGTCGGCTCGTCAAAGATGAGGATTTCGTTTTCACGGTAAAGCATCTTGAGAATCTCCGTCCTCTGTTGCATACCAACGCTGATGTCCTCAATGAGGGCGTCAAGGTCAACCGAAAGCCCGTATTTTTCGGAAAGTTCAAGAACTTTTTTTCTTGCCTTGCTTTTCTGGAGAAATCCGAGTTTGTTCGGCTCAATGCCGAGAATGATGTTGTCCAGAACGGAAAAACATTCAACAAGCTTGAAGTGCTGGTGAACCATTCCGATTCCGAGAGCGGTCGCATCGTTCGGATTCTTGATCTGAACAGCCCTTCCGTCCTTTCTGATTTCGCCCTCCTCTGCCTGATAAAGACCGAAAAGGACGGACATGAGGGTGGACTTTCCTGCTCCGTTTTCGCCGAGCAGAGCATGAATTTCGCCCTTTTTCAGCCGCAGGGTGATGTTGTCGTTTGCAACAATTCCGGGAAACCTTTTTGTGATCCCAAGCATCTCAATTGCATATTTTTCTTCCATTGCTTCATCTCCTGTTCCGGGCAGACCGCCCGGCTTCGTCCTGAGAGTAAAATATCTGCCGCTTTTCGTTTTCTTATGCAATACTGTTTTTTGTGTCACATAAGAAAGCGGAAAGCGAAAAAACCGAAAAGCGGGAGTGTCTGTTTTAGACACTCCCACAGTAAGTTTAGTATTAAGCTTACAATTTTTTATTTAATCTTGTCCTGCTCGGAAATCTTGACATTGGTAACAGCCGGCATCTTTGTGATGTCATTTGAAACCTTGATGTTGCCGTCGAACATATCCTTGACAAGCTTTGCGTAATCGTCCTTTGTGAACTTTCCGTCGGCAAACTGTGTGGACTCGACCGGAATCTGAACATAGTTTGCTTCAACATCGTCGCCGGAAACAAGACCGAGCGTTTCAATCTTTCCTGCATAGTCTGCCCACTTGCCGTCAATGATAACAGCCTTGAGGGTGTCGTATGTTGCCGGATAAAGACCTTTCATAGCGGAAGTAACGGTGATACCGTCGCCGTATTTGCCGTCAATGATGGCAGCCTGGTCAACATCAACGCCGATAACCTTACCGCCGGCCTTCTTCGCTGCTTCTGCTGCCGAGGTATAAATTCCGCCGCCGCAGGCAAAGACAACTTCTGTGCCGCCCTTGTACCATGTGTCCATAACTGCGGTGATGTCGGGATCACCTGCAAAAATGCCGCCGTAAACATAGTTGAGGTCAACAGTCTTGTCAAGCTCTTTTGCTGCTTCGTCAACGCCCTGAACAAAGCCATAGCCGTAGCGGACAACTGCGGGAACAGCCATACCGCCGAGGAAGCCGAGCTTTTCGTAACCGAGCTTAACTGCTGCATAACCTGCCATGTAGCCGCAGAGTTCTTCCTGATAAACTGCGCAGTAAACATTGCTGAGGTCAGCGTAATCCTCAAGCTTGTAGTCATCGGGGTTGTAGTTGTATTCTTCACCCTTTGCCTTAACAGCGGTTTCAAGGATGTCTCCCTTGCTGACGTCGAGAGCGATGAACTTGGTGTCCTTATGCTTCGGAGCAGCCTCAAAGATTGCACTTGCGAACGCAAAGCCGGGCATAACGATTACATTAAATCCTTCGTCAACAGCCTTTTCAATGGACTTGACACGTTCAGCCGGAGAGTCGCCGGCGGGCTTGAAATAGCTGAATCCGATGTTGTTCTCTTCGCTGAAAGCCTTGCAGGCTTCATAGGTGGTCTGGTTGAACGATTCGTCAGTGATGTCGCCGTAGTCGGTGACCATTGCAACTTTGTAGTCTGTGTTTTCAACCGGAGCTGAGGAACTGTCGCCCGGTGCGGTTGTCTGGTCGCCTCCGTTTTTGTTGCAGGCAACAAGAGCAAAGACCATAAGAGCTGCGAGTAAAACTGCAAGAAGTTTTTTCATGGTGAAATCCTCCTTAAACTAATCGGGTAATGATTTTGAACAAATCTTGCTTTTGTCCGACCGATTGCTTTCATTATACCATAATCCGGTAAAATTTCAACAGAAAATCATCAAGTCAACAAAATTGTTAACAGTATTTTCCGGGCTTTAGCGGTTGATTTATTGGCAGGGTTTATTCAGACTTTCGGGCGAAAAGCCGAACGGAAGAATCTCTTCAAGAAAGAAAACCTTGAACTCTCCGTTGCCTTTGCCCAGGATGACCCTGAATGTACTTTTTTCGCAGAACTCCGCCATAACCTGACGGCAAACGCCGCACGGGGCAAAGTAGTCTTTGAAGTCGAGTTCATGTCCGCCGACGATTGCGATGGCGGAAAACTCCCGTTCGCCCTCGCTGACAGCCTTGAAAAACGCTGTCCTTTCCGCACAGTTTGTCGGGGAGTACGATGCGTTTTCAATGTTGCAGCCGAGAAAGACTTTTCCGTTTTTGCAAAGGAGAGCCGCACCTACTGTGTGGTGTGAATAGGGGGCATAGGCGTTTTTTGCCGCCTGTTTTGCGAGAGCAATAAGTTCAGATTCAGTCATAATTCACCTCATAAAATCTCAGCTTTGAAGCTTGTTCCGGAAAGGTTGTTGCAAACACCGAAAATGTCCGCAACCGTCTGTCCGATATCGGCGTATGTCGGACGGATTCCGAGATTGACCGGTTTTATCTGTTTTCCGAGGACGAGCAGGGGAATATACTCCCTTGAATGGTCAGTGCTCGGTGTAACGGGGTCACAGCCGTGGTCTGCGGTAATGATCAATATGTCATCATCATGAAGTTCAGGCAAAAACTCACCGAGCCATTTGTCAAACTCCGTGAGCGCATTTGCGTAGCCTGCTGCGTCGTTTCTGTGGCCGAAAACCATGTCAAAATCAACAAGGTTTGTGAAGCAAAGACCGTGGAAATCGGTTTTGGAAAACTCAAGCGTTTTTTTCATTCCGTCCGCATTGGAAACGGTCGGGTTGGCTTTTTTGAGTCCCTTTCCGGCAAAGATGTCATAGATTTTGCCGACGGGGATAATGTCAAGCCCGCTTTCTGAAAGGCAGTCAAGGAGTGTTTTTTTTGGCGGTGCAAGGGAAAAGTCGTGCCGGTTTGCCGTGCGTCTGAATGGATATTCGCCCTCAAACGGGCGCGCAATGACTCTTCCGACTGCATATTCGCCTTTGAGCAGCTGCCGTGCAATGCGGCAGTATTCGTAAAGCTCTTCAACCGGAACGATTGCTTCGTGCGCCGCAACCTGAAAAACGCTGTCGGCTGAAGTATAAACAATCAGACTTCCGGTTTCAAGGTGTTCTTTTCCGTAGTCTTTGATAACCTTTGTTCCGGAATAAGGCTTGTTGCAAAGAACACCTCTTTTTGTGCGCCTTGAAAACTCATCAAGCAGTTCTTCCGGAAAACCGTTCGGAAAGGTCGGCATCGCTTTTTCGGAGATAAGACCGCAGATTTCCCAGTGACCGGTTGTTGTGTCCTTGCCCTTTGAGCGTTCTGCACATTTTCCGTATGCGGCGACGGGGTTTTCAACGCCGTTTTCAAAATCAACTCCGTCAATGTTGAAAAGACCGCATTTTTTGAGGTTCGGAATGTTGAAGCCCGGTTGAGCGAAACAGGCTTTCAGAGTGTTGCTGCCCTCGTCGCCGTAGTCTGCGGCGTCCGGCAGCTCTCCGATTCCGACGCTGTCAAGAACAATGAGAAAAACACGCTTGATGTTCATCAACCTTTCTCCTTTCCGAAAAATCATGCTTCGTCCATTTTTGCCGCCGTTTCAAGCGCAAGCACCATCATTTCCGTGAAGGTGTTCTGCCTTTCCTCCGCCGTGCAGCCCTCGCCCGTGAACGGGAGGTCGGAAACGGTGCAGATTGCGAGCGCTCTTTTTCTGAGGTGCATTGCCGTGAGATAGAGACCTGCGGCTTCCATTTCAACGGCAAGCGAGCCTGCCTTTGCCCATTTTTGCAAGTTTTCGCTGTCAGCGTCATAGAAGGTGTCCGAGGAATAAAGGTTTCCGACCTTCAGGTTGACGCCGAGTTTTTTTGCGCAGTCAACCGCTGTGCAAAGCAGTTCAAACGAGCAGGTGGGCGCAATCGTTCCCGTAACACCGTATTGCTTTCCGAAGTTTGAGTTTGTGTTTGCTCCGATTCCGGCAACAATGTCTCTGAGCCCGACTCCCTCGCCGATTCCGCCGGCTGACCCGATTCGGATGATGTTTTCAACGCCGAAAAAGCTGAAAAGCTCAAAAGAGTAGATGCCGATTGACGGAATCCCCATTCCGCTTGCCATAACAGAAACCTTGTGTCCCTTGTAAAAGCCGGTGTAGCCATGGATGCCTCTGACATTGTTGACAAGGACGGCGGAATCAAGGAAGGTTTCGGCAATCATTTTTGCCCTGAGCGGATCTCCGGGCATGAGAACGGTTTTTGCAAAACCGATGTCGTTTTTCAGGTTGATGTGCGGTGTGTCTTTCATTGTTTTTTCCTCCAATCAATAACCGTGAGCCTCTTCGTTTTTGACAATTTTGACAATTCTGCTTGTTCCGAGCCTTGAAGCGCCGAGCCTGAGCATATCCTCCGCGTCTTTGAGACTTGCGATTCCTCCGGCGGCCTTGATTTTAAGGTGCGGCTTAACATGGGAAGCGAAAAGGGCAATGTCCTCTTTTGTTGCTCCGCCGGTTGAAAAGCCGGTGGAGGTTTTGATGAAGTCTGCGCCGGAGTCGGACACGATTTCACACATTCTGATTTTTTCTTCTTCCGTGAGCAGGCAGGTTTCAATGATGACCTTGAGAAGCTTTCCGCAGCAGCTTTTTTTGACTTCCTTAATCTCTTTGAGGACATAGTCGTAATCCCCGTCTTTGAGTGCGCCGATGTTGATGACCATGTCAATTTCATCCGCACCGTCTTTCACTGCTTCGGAAGCCTCAAAGCATTTGACAGCGGTTGTGTTGTATCCGTTCGGAAAACCTATTACAGTGCAGATTTTCATTTTGTTGCCGACATATTCCTTTGCCCTTTTAACAAATGACGCAGGCAGGCATACACTTGCACAGCCGTATTTAATTGCGTCATCGCAGAGCGTTTTGATGTCTGCCCAGGTTGAAGCCTGACCGAGCACTGTGTGATCGACTTTTGAAAGGATGTCCGAAAGTTCCATTGCAATTCTCCTTTGATGTTTTTTTCAAGATGATTTTAGCACGAAGGATAATTCAGGTCAAGGGAAATGTTCGGCTTCGGGCTGGGTTTTATTGCAGCGGGGATAATATTTTTCAACAAAGGCCCGGATCTCACCGATGCTGAAACCCTGAATGTGTCCGGATGAGTTTTCAACATTTTCAACATTGCCCGGCGCAAGCCTTTCTTTTGCCTTGTTTTCTTTTTCAGTATTTGATTTATTAATATTT
The DNA here is from genome assembly GCA_016292705.1 of Clostridiaceae bacterium. Taxonomy (GTDB): domain Bacteria; phylum Bacillota; class Clostridia; order Oscillospirales; family Acutalibacteraceae; genus UBA6857. The sequence continues at coordinate 4,564 of JAEDHZ010000027.1, read as the reverse complement.
GATTTATCAGTATTTGATTTATCAGTATTTAATTGGTGCCGGTTTTCAGTATACTGATTTTCAGTAACCTGATTTTCAGAATACTGATTTTCACCCTCCTGCCCGCCGGTGTGTTTTCCACACTGCGGCTGTTCAAAAACAAGATATTCATACTCGATTTTTCCGTTTCCGTTTTTGCTCGGTTTTATCATTTTTATTGTCAGATATCCGTGATCTTTCAGCTCGTCAAGTGCGGAATTGACTGCCGCCTTGCTCTCCTTGCAGATTGCGCAGAGTCCTTTGACCGAAAAGTTCCAGTCGTCCGGGAGGGAAAGCATCAAAGAGAGCAGCCCCTTTGCCTTGAGACTCATATCCGTTTCCCTCAGATGACGGTTACTCATAACGGTAAAATCTTTTGTTCTTTTGTCTCTTATGATTGCCATTTTTATATCCCCTTAACGGTTTGTCTGATTTGAAAAGAAAAAGTCCTCTCATAATCAGCGAAAAAAGCAGGAAAAGTCGCAATATTTCTGCAACTTTTTGGGCAAGCCTGTTAAATTTTACAATTTATATCCACGCAGGAAAAAAGCTGTTGCTATATAAACATTTTCACTTGAAAAAAGCTCTTTGTTGGTGTATGATAAAGTGTATCAAAACACGCCGTCCGGCGAAACGGAGGAAAACGATGGAAAGCTTCACAGTAACAAGGGAAACAAAACTCAAAGATATTCTCAGATCTCCGGCAGGTCATGATATCATTGCAAAGGCTCTTTATGCCGCAGGGCTTGACCTTTCGCTGCTTACAAATACACCGCTCGGTTCTTTGAAAATTTCTGCGCTTCAAAAGCTTACGGCAGGAAAAATTGATGATAAGTTCATTGATTCCCTGCTCGGAATTCTCAACAGCGAAAAGGATGCTCCGCTTGAGGATGATGCACCAATTGAGCCGAAATGGTGGAAGGAAGCGGTCTTTTATCAGATTTATCCGCGCTCATTCTGCGATTCAAACGGTGACGGAATCGGCGACCTTCGGGGAATAATAAGTAAGCTTGACTATCTTAAATCGCTCGGAATCAACGCAATCTGGTGCAGTCCCGTTTATGATTCACCGAACGATGATAACGGCTATGATATCCGTGATTACCGCAAGATTATGAAAGAGTTCGGAACAATGGAGGATTTTGACGAACTTCTTTCGGAAATACATAAGCGTGACATGAAGCTCATCATGGATCTTGTCATCAACCACAGCTCCGACGAGCATGAGTGGTTCCAGAGCGCACTCCATGATGAAAACTCGCCGTATAAGGACTATTACATCTGGCGTGACGGAGATGAAAACACACCGCCGAACAACTGGGATTCAATTTTCTCCGGCAGCGCATGGAATTACTATCCGGAAAAAAAGCAGTGGGCGCTTCATCTTTTCACAAAAAAGCAGATGGATCTCAACTGGGAAAACGAAAATCTCCGCCGTGAGCTTTATGACATGATTAACTGGTGGCTTGAAAAGGGAGTTGACGGCTTCCGCCTTGATGTTATCAGCTTCATTTCCAAAACACCCGGTCTGCCGGACGGTCAGGAGCTTGTCGGAACGCTCATGGGCTTCAAGGGCGTTGAGCATTATTTCTACGGTCCCCGTCTTCATGAATATCTGAGAGAGATGAACGAGAACACTTTCTCAAAGTACGACGCATTCACCGTCGGCGAATGTCAGGGAACGGGGATTGAAATGAGCAAGCTCATGACCGGCGATTACCGCAAGGAGCTGAGTGTTGTTTTCTCCTTTGATCACATGGATAACCCCGGAAAAAAGCGTTTTCAGCAGTATACCTATGACCTGCGCCCGATGGCAAAGGAACTTGTCAAGTGGCAGCTGAACTACGGTAACCACTGCTGGCCGGTTGTTTTCTTTGAAAACCACGACTGGCCCCGAATGACATCAAAGGTTTGCCCGGACGGCTTTTACCGTGATGAGTTGAGCAAGCTGCTTTGCACAATGCAGATGACTTTCAAGGGTACTCCGTTTGTTTATCAGGGTCAGGAAATCGGAATGAGCAACAGTGAATTCAGGATGATGGATGATTTCCGTGATGTTGAAAGTCTGAATCTTTTCAATGAGCTTCGTGCAAAGGGAAAAACTCCGAACGAGGCATACAGCACCGTTTGGGCAGGAAGCCGTGACCACGCAAGAACACCCATGCAGTGGAGTCCGCAGGAAAACGCAGGTTTCACAACAGGAAAGCCGTGGATTGAAGTTAACCCGAATTACGGCAGAATCAATGTTGAAACCGAGGAGAAGGACGAAAACTCCGTTCTCAACTTCTTCAAAAAGATGATTGCTCTGCGCCATGAGCATCCGGCGTTGGTTTACGGCAGCTTCACTTTGTATAATGACAAATTCTCGGATGTTCTGACATACTTCAGAACTCTTGAGGGAGACGGTGAATACTTTGTTGAACTGAATCTGACAGCAAAAAGGGCAAAAAGAACGCCTGTAACAAAGGAGTATACGCTCATTGCAACCAATGTCAATTCGGACAAAACGGGATATCTTACTCCGTTTGAAGCGAATGTATACAAGGTTAACTGATAGTTTTTTACCTTTTTGCCGATTGTTATTGAAAATTACTTGACAAAATGAATCGACATCTATATAATGTTATTCGTTATTATGAGGTGAGTTATGATTATCACGCTTGAAAGCCTGATGAACGGCGGAATTGAAAAGCTTGACATTGACCTTTCGTTCGATTTCTCAAAGGAAGAGTTTGACGGTGTGTTTCCATTCACAACGCCTGTCAGCCTCAAGGGTGAGATCACGAACAAGGCCGGTATCGTCCGGCTGAGGGCTGATGCCTGCTTTGACCTTTCTGCTCCCTGTGACCGCTGCGCAGCCGACTTCACAAAAAGCTTTTGTGTTCCGGTTGAGCATATCCTGGTTTCCGAGCTTAATGAGGAGGACAACGATGAGTTCATTGTTGTTTTGCCCGAGGGTCTTGATATCGAAAGGCTCACTTTAGAGGACATTTATCTTTATCTGCCGAGCAAGCTGCTTTGCCGGGATGACTGCAAGGGCGTTTGCCCCTCCTGCGGTGCCGACCTCAACCGGGGTGTCTGCGGCTGCAAAAAGGAAGTTGATCCCCGTCTGGAAGCGCTCCTTTCAATGCTTGGCGACTGACTTTGTTTGTTTTTATTATTTTGAATAAGGAGGTGCTGGTCATGGCAGTACCAAAGAGAAGAGTATCAAAGGCAAGAAGAGACAAGAGACGCTCAAATGTTTGGAAGCTTGACGCTCCGACGCTTGTCAGATGCAAACAGTGCGGTGAATATACAGTACCGCATAAGGTATGCGGCAGCTGCGGTTATTATAAGGGCAAGCTCGTTGTTGCTAAAGATGAGGACTAAGCTTTTGAACTTATGAAAGGTTGTCGCATTTGCGGCAGCCTTTTTAATTAGCAATGAGCATGGACAAAAGGCAGTTCCGGATTCAGAACATTCATAAGCCGGAATCTGTCATTCAGCATCAGGAAAGGGTGAAACAATGTCGGTTCTTGTCAGCAATGTTATAAAAAAGTCAATAGCCGGCAAACAAGGCATAAAGCCCGGTGATGTTCTCGTTTCCGTGAACTCCCATGAGATCAACGATGTTCTCGATTACCGCTTTTATATCAGTGAGGAAAGGCTCACTCTTGCCGTCATTTCAAACGGAAAGGCAAAAAAGGTTCATATCCGCAAGGATGAAGATGCTGACCTTGGACTTGAGTTTGATTCCTATCTGATGGACAAGCAGCACCGCTGCACCAACCGCTGCATTTTCTGCTTTGTTGACCAGATGCCGCCCGGTATGCGTGAAACGCTCTATTTCAAAGACGACGATTCAAGAATGTCCTTCCTTTTCGGAAGCTATGTTACGCTGACGAACCTCACCGAGCATGATGTTTCGCGCCTTATTGAAATGCACATCAGCCCCGTCAATGTCTCCGTTCATACCATGAATCCCGAACTTCGTGTGAAGATGATGAAAAACAAGCACGCAGGGGAGAGTCTTTCAATTCTGAAACGCCTTGCCGACGCCGGAATTATGCTCAACACTCAGCTTGTTCTCTGCCCCGGTATCAATGACGGAAAGGAACTTGAGTATAGCCTTTCTGAGCTTGAAAAGCTCCTTCCGGCAATCCGGAGCATTGCCGCCGTCCCTGTCGGACTGACAAAATACCGGGAAAACCTTCCGTCCGTTTCTCCCTATACGCCGGAAACGGCGAAAAGGACAATTGAAATTGTTGATTCGTTCGGGGAAAGATGTCTTGAAAAGTACGGAGTCCGCCTTGCATTTTGTGCCGATGAGTTTTATCTCATTGCGGGTATGCCGATACCTGATGAGGAATACTATGAGGACTATCCTCAGCTTGAAAACGGAGTGGGGCTTTGGAGGAATCTTCTTGAGGAATTTTCATTTGCACTTGCCCAAAGCAGCTTTGAAAAGGATATTGAGCGCCGTGTTTCTCTTGTTACCGGAACTGCCGCTTTTCCGTTGCTCGAACGGCTGTGCAGTCTTGTCGGCGAAAAATATCCGCTTGTCAAG
>JAEDHZ010000252.1 GCA_016292705.1 Clostridiaceae bacterium | reverse complement strand
ATATGATGTTGAGTCTCCTGAAATTGGCGAAGGACTTTTGAAAAGTGCATTTAACTATGCTGCAAATCACGGCGCATACATTGGCACCCTATCTGCTGATGACAAAGGAAAAGCTCACAAATATCTGAACTTTGAATTTAGAAACGGAATATATGTCAACGATATTCCAACTCTGCTTGCCGGACATTGCAGTTGCAGCGATATTTGACAAAATCCGTAAAACGATATATAATAACAAGAATCAAAGTATAAAGACGGATTGATGAAGAAAGGCATGAGAATATGATAAAGAGTATGACCGGTTTCGGTCGGGCGCAAATGCTTGTTGACAGCATGAATATTACTGTTGAGCTCAAGAGTGTTAATCACCGGTATTTTGAATTCAGCTCGAAGGTTACAAGAACATACGGATTCCTTGAAGAAAAGCTCAAAAGCAGTGTTCAGAATGCGGTTTCAAGGGGTAAGGTTGACTGCTATGTTTCAATTGAAGAGCTCAGTGAGGATAATTGCACAGTTAGCGTCAACCATTCACTTGCCGCCGGTTATATCAATGCTTTGAACGAACTTTCAGAAAAGTATGGCATAGAAAACAATATTACTGTTACTTCGCTTGCAAAGTATTACGATATATTCTCAGTACATAAGGACGAAGCTGACGAGGAAAGGGTTTGGAATGCTGTCAAAGTAGTCCTTGATGAAGCACTCGCTTCCTTTATCGCTATGCGTGAAAGAGAGGGCGAAAAGCTCAGGGATGATATACTGTCGCGATGCGATACAATTATCGAAAATGTCAGTTGTATTGAGGAACGCTCTCCACAGACTGTTGCTGAATATAATGCCAAGCTTCTTGAGAGAATGAAGTCTGTCCTTGAGGATGTTCATGTTGATGAGCAGAGACTTCTTACCGAGGCGGCAATTTTTGCTGATAAGATTGCCGTTGCCGAAGAGACAGTCAGACTTCGCAGCCACATTGAGCAAATGCGTGAATTCATGAATGGAGATACCGCAATCGGAAGAAAAGCCGATTTTCTCATTCAGGAATTTAATCGTGAGGCGAATACTATTGGCTCAAAGGCTCAGGATGTTGCCATTGCCAAAAGGGTTATCGACATTAAAGCTGAGATTGAAAAAATCAGAGAACAAATTCAGAATATTGAATAACTCTGTTACGCTGAATGATTTTCAGCGAACGAGTAAAGGGGAATTCTAATGAAGCTTGTTAATATCGGGTTCGGCAACATGATTAATGCAGCGAGGCTCATTGCTGTTGTCAGTCCGGACTCCGCACCGATAAAGCGAATTGTTCAGGAAAGCAAGGAGCGGGGAACGCTTATTGATGCCACTCAGGGACGAAGAACAAGAGCTGTTATTATCATGGACAGCGATCATGTTGTTTTATCCTATCTTCAATCTGAAACAGTTGCAAACCGCTTGAACGGTGAACCGGACGGGTCTTTTGCGGAGGAAAATTATGATGAATAACGGTCTTCTTGTTGTACTTTCCGGACCGTCAGGCAGCGGAAAAGATACGGTTCTCAAAGGGGTTCTTGAAAAATTGAACGGCGATGCTTTTCTGTCTGTTTCAATGACAACCCGTGCAATGCGGCAGGGGGAAAGGGAAGGCGTTGATTATTTCTTTGTTTCCGTTGAACAGTTTCAGAAGTGCATTGAAGATGATTTGATGCTTGAATTTGCTAAATATGGTTCAAACTATTACGGAACACCAATCGGTCCGGTCAAAGATGTTCTTAATTCCGGAAAAATTGTTTTTCTCAACATCGAGGTTCAGGGCGGAGCGAACATCCGCCGCTTGATGCCTGAGGCGGTTCAGATTTTTATTGCTCCGCCATCAATGGAAGAGCTTGAACGGAGACTGCGCAAGCGTGGAACAGAGGACGAAGATTGTATCTGTGAACGTCTTAGCATCGCCCGCGAGGAGATGAAACGATCTGATGATTACGACTTTGTTGTTGTCAACGATGTTCTTGAAGATGCCGTTCAAGATGTACTTTCAATTGTCCAAAAATCCAGAAATCAATAAAGAATAATTTATGTTATATTTTAATTTTGTGAGGTAATTATAATGCTTAATCCTGATCTCAGAGAACTTCTCAAAGACCACACCAGCCGCTATTCACTTGTCACAGCTGTTGCAAAGCGTGCAAGGACAATTACTGAAGACCCGGTTCTTAGCGAAAAATGCGGAACAGAAAAGCCGGTTTCCTATGCACTTGATGAGTTCCTTGCCGGTGATTTTGAAATTAAGGAGCCGGACGAAATTAAGAATATATAATCGAATTTCAAGGAAGTGAAATGATATGGAGCAGTTTCTGGCAGCAGTTGCGGTTGAGAATGTTTCATATCATTTTGATATTTTGTACGGTTATGTTGTTCCTGAAAGGTTGTCTGCTTGTGTTGCTGTCGGCTCCCGGGTTATCGTAAACTTCGGCATGGGAAAAGATAGTGAACGGCAGGGATTTGTTTTCGGTTTCCATGCTCCGGA
>JAEDHZ010000026.1 GCA_016292705.1 Clostridiaceae bacterium | reverse complement strand
AATCAGACTGTATCAACCGAAAAAATTGAAAAAGGGCAAAGCGGCGTCCATGCGTTGAAAAGCGCATTGTCCGTTGCGGCGCTTTCCGGACGGGTGAGGGCAACCACAGCTTCGGTCTGACTGAAGGAAAGCGAGGGGGGTTCCTGCGTTTCAAGAACAGTAACAACACTTCCTTCAACAGTAATTTTCAGCGTTTCTTCTCCGATTCTAAGAACAAGAGAACCGCTTTGAACCGCACCGAGTCTTGCTTTGAGGGCAAGCATTTTTTCAATAAAGCTTTTGAAATTGAAGATTTTGAGGCTCACGGACGCTTCTGTTCTGTAATGTTCCCCAAACAAAAGCAGCTCTTTCAAAAGACTGCGCTGAAAATCACAGCACCAGACAAAAAGATTTTTGAGCCTTTTTTCCCTTGCAAAGGAAACAAGAACATTCCGTGCCATTTTGCTGTCCTCAAGAACAAGCTCCGAAACGGCGTTTTCGTCACCTTTGTATATCAGGTATCCGCAGGCATTTCCGTCCCGGTCTTCAACAAGGTATGCTTCGCTGTGCCATGTTCTGAGAATTGACGCAAAGCGTTCCCTTTCCCGCTCAAAGCGAACCTTCTGCGATGAATAAAGTTCAAACGCTTCTTCTGCTTCTTTTTCACTTTTGACGGGAAGAAAGCAAAGCTTTTCGCCGACTTCAGTGTGAGCAATAAGGTGGTCGGTAACCTCAAAAACGCACTTGATACCTGCCGGAACATAGCCGAAACGCTGATAACGGAAACGGTAGCCGGAAAGGAAACCAACATCTGCTCCATATTCGAGGCTCTTTTTTTCGGCATAATTCATCAGCTCGTTCATTATTCCCCGGCCTCGCAGGTTCTTTGAAACGGCAACCGAGCCGATACCTGCTGTTACAAGCTTTTCATCGCCCATAATAAGCTTGCCCGGGAGAATACAGATTCCGCCGGCAATCCGTCCGTCCTCACGGAAAACACCGTGAAGTCCTGAATTTTCAGCATAACGATATACTTTCTCAACTTTGTTCTCAAACCTAATTTTAAAAACACGGTTTTCAAAATTAAGAAGTTCTTTAAAGTCTTCTCTTACTGCAGTTTCAATCATTCGGCACCTCCGTAAAGTTAAAAGCACAAAAAGGACCGCCGCAATGAAGTGCAGCAGTCCTGATTCTCGGATCACATCGGCGGAGTCACGCCACCGCCGCCGGCCATCATCTGGGCAAGAAGACCGGGCTTTTTCTTTTTCTTGGGCTTATATGCCGGAGGATTGAGGAGCTTTTTCTTCGCCTTTTTTCCTGCTGCGCAGGCAAGATAGCGGTTGACCTCAATAACCGGCGGAGCAAGCGTTTCGCTCATATAATCCACACAGCGGGCAAGCAGAATCTGGTCGTTTTCCAGTGCGCCGAGGATTGTTACGGCAATAAGGCTCTGGGTATCGTTCGTTCCGTCCTCATAGATTTCGTTGAGAATCTGGAAAAGCTTTTTCATTGTCTGAGGATTGTTCTGCCTGATGGCGGAAATGACCTTTTCTGTTCCGTATTCATTAAAGAACTTTTCCGGGAGAAATTCACCGAACTCGGCAACATTCTGCTTGTGAAATTCACGAAGCTCCGGGAAAACAAGGCAAAGCTTGCTTGCGAGGGTATTTGCATCATAATACGAGCCGTTTTTGACCGCAGTTTTGGAAACGGTCTGCGGCACCTTGCCGGCAGCGCCCTTTTTGACCGCCGCTTTTTTTGCAAAACGCTCATTAAGGCAGTCGGTAATCTCATTTGCAACATACTTGACATCTCGGTTGTCTGCTTTCTCCGGAAGGAGGGATGCAACGAGCTTCTTTCCGCTTTCTTCAAGAGCGACTTCGTCGTCGGCATAATATACGGCGGCAATCTCGTTCTCATATTTAATTTTAAGTGCGCCCTTTTCACCGGCAAAAACGGCATAAGCGCCGTTCTCCTCAACCTCAAGTTCAGCCTTTTTTTCAAAGCCGAGCTTTGAAAGGCTTTCATCAAGAAGTTCAAGGACGCTCTTAATGTTGTCAATCGCAATACTCATTTTCGTTCTCCTTTGATAGGATTTTACATAAACACCCCCGACAAATCAGAGGACATTTAAGTATAACACAAAAATCCTGATTTGTCATCATATATTAAAAAATATCTTTCAGGCTGATTATTTTTCCATGCGTTCAAAAACAAGGGCATAGCCGTCATTGCCGTAGGTGAGCGCTTTGTTGACACGGCTTACGGTTGTTGTGCTTGCTCCCGTTGTTTTGCTGATTTCAACATAGTTCATTTTTTTGCGCAGGAGCGATGCAACCTCAAGTCTCTGCGCCATATCAATGAGCTCCTTTTCCGTGCATAAATCACCGAAAAAGCGATAGCACTCCTCAACATTTTCAAGCAAAAGCATTGCCTGAAACAGGTTGTCAATCGCTTTGCTCTGAATCTTCGCCATATCAATTTCTCCTTTTTCTCTGTCACACTAACACTGTAACTTGCTAACATAAGTATACCACCAAAGGAGCGAAAAGTCAAATATCTTAAAAAAAAAGAGCCTGTTCGGAAAACAAAACAGACTCTTTCATATCAAACGGGTATTAACCTTATGCAGCAAGCATTTCAGCCCAACTGATCTTGATTCCAAGCTTGAAGAGAAGCTTTGCAATAACTTGCTTGAGACGGGCAATAAGTTCGGTGAGCCATTCGGGAAGCTTAACAGTTGCGCCACTATCTTCGGCAACACTGGTTGTTGTTTCAACAGCAGCAACGCCGATAGCGATAACCGAGAAAAGCATCATAACTGCAAGAACAACTGCGAGAACCTTTTTCATGGAAAGAGCTCCTTTCTTGTTGAATTTGCTGATAGGGCGCAAAAACAATTGCACAAGCCTTACCAACTAAAACAATAATAATACACTTTGTTCAATAAGTCAATCAAAAATACGAATAAAAAGTTGAAAAATAATTAACAATTTATTAACAGCAATGTTTTGAAAAACCGGACAGCCAAAAGCCGTCCGGTTGGAATCAAAAGATAAGTTTAAGTAAGAATTTGAGAAAAAGTTTTGTTGACACCTTTTTGAAAACGCCTTCAAGGTGCGGAATAAGTTCTTCGAGCCATTCCGGCATTCGTATTCACCCCTTTCGATAATCGGCAGGCGCCGACTGTTCAGACAAGCAACTCAGAAGATGAGCTTGAGAAAGAATTTAGCAAACATTTTTGCGAACCAAAAGAACATATTTATTACTCCTTTCGATATCAAAAGCTTCGTAACGGACATCCCATTACAATATAATGATAATACACTTTCTGAACAAAGTCAATCATTTTCACAAAAAAATTAAATAAAAAATTAACAATTTGTTGATAATCTGCAACTCAAAGCTTTCCTTTGCTCTGCGCAAGGACTTTTATTTTCTTCATCAGCTTTTGTTTTTCTTCTTCGGAAAGGACTCTGAAATATACCAGCAGCTCCTTTTCTTCCTTTTTTAGAAGGGAAATCGGATCACCGGATAAAATATTTCCCGGTTTTTCGTCCGGAACTTTGCGCAGTTCGGGATTGTTTTCCTCAATGCCTATAAGATACCCGACGGTGACATTATAAATCTGCGAGAGCTTCACAAGAGTTGCAGTTGAGGGAGTAATTGCGCCGCCTTCATAAACGGTATATGTTGTGCGGTCAACACCCAAAACATCTGCAATATTCTGCTGTGTAAGTCCGTGTTCCTTACGGATTGCCCTGAGTCTGTTGCCAAGCATGATATTCATCATCCCTTTCTACATTCCGATAATATCACATCATCCGTCAAAAATCAAGCAATTATTTACACCTGTAAAGTATTTACGCCGTGAAATTATTCCGTTAATTTTGCCAATAATTATTGCGGTGATTTGTTTTGAAAAAGAATCTGTTTTTCTCCTTTCCGGAAACTCCGATTGAAAAATTCCTCTCCTGCTTCATCACAACAATCCACAAACAGGCTCTCTTGGGTTTGCTTTTCACTTTGACGGCTCTGCCGGTTTTTACTCTGCTTTCCTCCTGGACAGCCCTTTTCTGCGTGTGTCAAAGGCTATACAGCGGAGAAGAAGTACGAACCGTAAACGGATATTTTTCCGACTTCAAAGCAAACTTCAAAAGAACGGCAGTTCCGTCCTTTGTTTTCGCGCTGCTTTTTGCCGCAGGTATTTACTCGGCCAGATTGTATTTTTCGGTTTCAACCGTCCCGGCAATCATCAGTGGTTCGGTCTGCGTTTGTTTCCTTTTGATTTTTTCGCTGGCGTTCTTGTTCTTTCCGCAGTATCTCATTTTTAAAAATGATCAAAAACCGTTTTTTGAAGCGTTTGTTGTTTCAATTCCACGCTGTTCTCTCTGCCTTTGCGCTGTCGTGCTGATTTGCGGCGTGCTGTTCCTCCTGCTGCCGTTTTCCGCTCCCTTGTTTTTCACCCTTGCTTTTCCGCTTTCCTGCCTTTGCTGTATTTGTATTTCTGACCGGACGAAAAAAGACAGGACAGAAAGCGAATAAGTGCGCACAAAAAGCAAAAGCCGTTCCGACTCTCAAGTCTGAAACGGCATTGGTTTGTTATGCGTATCCGATGAAAATTGAAAAGTGCATTATTGCAACGGCGAGCAACGCTTCGGCAAGGAAGAGCTTCCATGTGAATTTCAGCCATTTTCCGTAGGAAACATTGACAAGACCGATTGCGATTATCATGATTCCGCTTGTGGGATAAAGAAGATTTGTGAATCCGTCTCCCATGCAGAATGTGAGAACGACGCTGTTGCCGGATATTCCGACAAGGTGAGCAAGGGGAGCAACAATCGGCATGATTAAAAACGCCTTTGCCGTTCCCGAACCGATGAAAAATTCAAGCACCACTATAAATGCAAACAGAAGCAGTATTGCCGAATACGGCGAAAGTCCGCTTATGAGCGAGTAGACATAGTTGAGAATGGTATGAACTATCATGCCCTCATCAAGAATATATGTGATTGCAAGGATGAAGAAAATCAACGGTATTGCCGGAGCAATGGTTTTTACTCCACGCAAGAAGCCACGGAAAACCTCCTTTCCTCGAAGTCCGGAAAGGTAACCTGCCGAAAGGCCGCCGACTGTGAAAAGAATCGCCATGCCCGGCATTGAAAGCATTCCGGAAAGCCCGAGGCAAAAATCAAGAACAATGCAGACAACAACGGCGCAAACGCAAAGAACAAACGCCCGTGTTGCTTTTTTCACTCTGGTATCATCCGTGACAGCTTGGTTATTTTCAAGGCAGAATTTTTCACGCAATGCACGGTCGCTTTCATAGCAAAGGCTCTTTTGCGGATTTTTTTCAATCTTTCTTGCGTAAAGCACAACAAAGCCTGCAAGCACTGAATAGACCAGAACAAACATAACAATTCTCAGCCACAATCCGGAAAAGACGGGGATTCCGGCAAGCTTTTGAACGGTGACAACATTGAACGGGTTGAATGTTGCGGCGGTGAAGCCGAAAGCAACCGCAACAAGGCTTATTGAAAGGCCGACAAGCGAGTCCCAGCCGAGGGCAAGCGAAATTGCAACCGCAATAGGAACAAGCGTTACGGATTCCTCAAGAATTCCGGCGGTTGAGCTAAGAAGCATACACACAAAAATGATGATGCACAAAAGAGCATACTTCTTTTTTTCAAACCTTCTGATAATTACCGCCATGATATATTTGAGTATTCCCTGCTCATCAAGAATCAGGAAAGTTCCTCCTATCAGAACAATAAACAGTATGATTGCAACACCCGTAACTGCATTATCCGAGCCGAACACAAGAAAAATTGATGCCGGAATCTTCCAAAGCGGCAGCTTGTAGTCCGAGGTGTGATAAGTTCCGTCAATTATCCTTTTGCTCACATCTTCCGCTGATGAAAGGTCAATTCCGTCAAAACTTTTGACAACCTTTATTCCGTGGCCGAGTGAGGAGAGCTTCAGGAGATACTCGCTTTGAGTAACACTCTGCGTTTTGTCTATAATGTATTCCTCGCTGTTTTCAAGTGTAACATAGTTTCCGTCCGAAAGCAGATATGTGTTTTCCGGATATGTGTAGTATTCGCCACGGGGCATCACCTGAGTGAGGACGCCGGCAAAAATGAGAATAGCTGTCAGCAGAACACATATTGCAATTATTGATTTTTTGTTTAGTTGGAGTCCTGCGGAGGAATTTTTGTTTTCGGTTGAGATTTCCTTTGTTTTTTCTGACACTTTTTTCAACTCCTTTTAACCGTCCTGAACCTTCAGGCTCGGAAATTATCTGAATCATTCACCCGACAAGGTTTTTGCTGATGTTGACAACAAAGTCCTGAACATTGGTAACAACACCGGTGACGCTGAGACTGCCTCTGTCCTTGAGCTTGTTGACCGCAAATTCAGAAACATCAACAACATAGAAATACACCGGTCTGATAACGCCGTCAACGAGCTGATAAGACGGAGTCATGTTGCCCGTTGCAATGGTATGAAGCTGAGTTGCAAGGGCAATAACCGTTGTTGCTTCCATGGTGTGCCTGCGCATTGCGTTTTGTGCGTCATAGACATTTCCGATAACATCCGGCAGAGGGCCGTCGTCACGGATTGAACCGGCAAGAACAAAGGGAACTTTGTTTCTGACAAGGGCGCTCATAACGCCCGTTTTAACATCGTTTTGCTCAATATAGTTTTTCACCCCTCCGGCTTTCCTGACAAGGTTAATCAGATGCAGGTGGTTATAGTGACCGTTGAAGGTTACTTCCTTTGAATATATATCCTGACCGAGGGCAGTGTTGAAGCGGTCAGCCTCCATGTCATGCGTTGCAAGGGCATTGCCGGCAAAAAGTGCGTGGCAATAGCCGTTGTCAATGAGGTCTGCCATCGCCTTGCGTGAATCCTTGTCGAATGCACACGCCGGACCGAGCACCCAGACAATTTTTCCGTGGTTACGGTCATGGCGAAGAATTTCATAAAGCTTGTCATAGTCCTTTGAATATGAGGTTTCCCTCGACTGTCCCTGGCGAAAGGCAAAGCTCTGGCTTGAATTTTCAACTCCGCCGTCTTCATGGAATCCGTCGCAATGAACAAAAACACCGTTCGTTCCGTCATCGGTACGGCCGACAACAACATCGTCGCCCTCTTTGATGTTGCGCATTTCAACAGCGTGCGGCATACCGTCACGGATAACTACCGAGCAGTCCATTCTGCTTTTTGTGAGCAGTTTCCATTCACCGTTGATTTTGAAATACTCCGGAAAAATTGTTGTTGCATAAAAATTCTCCGGAATAAATCCGTCACCGGCTTTTTCGGTTCTGACATCGGGAAAGGACAAAAAAGGCTCCTTTGAAAAATCCGGTGCTGTGTAGATTGGCAATTTGAACATAAATCCACCTGCTTTACCAATCGGTTACCTCTGACAAATTGAACAACGCTTCATCTTTCAAACATTTCACTGCAATTTTGCCCGGGGTTCCTTGAAATCAGGAATGATTCCCGAACAGATTTCTGAAAGCTGACTTCAAATCCGGGTCGGCTCAAAACAACCTGAACTTCAGGAGGTGACCGATTCATTTTGTTTTGCTAATGATACCACAACAATGCCCCAAAGGCAAGGAAAATTTCATCAAAACAAAATCGCCGCATCCGGCTGCTTTGAACCGGATGCGGCAATATAAAAACTCTCTTATTTTACTTTTCTTCCGTCGAAGCAATTCTCTTTTTGAAGTGCTTTGCAGCAAACAGCGCCGGAATAACAGTCAGCAGTATGACCGCCGCACCGACAAAGAAGATATTACCGTTTGGAATATACTGCGTCTGTCCGCTGGCAGCATCAATGAATGTTTCGCCACTTGTTTTGACAACGGCTTCTCCGATAAGCGAGCCGCCGATCATCGGGATGAGAACAAAGAAGAGGATCCATATTCCCTCAAACTGTCCCTTGCTGTCCTTGGGATAAAGCTGCTTTGTCCAGACCTTTGTGACCTGAAGAATTGCAACATATCCGACACCAACGAGGAAAATGCCGAGCCATATTCTGAGGTTGAAAATCTGACTGCTGTCAACATTCTCCGCCTTAATCGGCGCAATGACAAGCAAGCCGATGATGTTGACAACGATTGCAAAAAAGGTTATCGGAATATTCTTGTTTTTGTTAATAAGGCTTGAAAGCGGAATGGCAGTGAGCATTGCAAGAACAAGCGGAACAGCTTCAATTATGCCCATCATGTCCGCAGTGTAGCCGAGATAATGGATAATGTAGTTACCCATATAGGCAAAATACACATTGAAACCGATGAAGAACACCGAAACCATGATGTTGACCCAGACAAGCTCCCTGAGTTTGAAGAACTGCCTGAAATTGAAAACGCTCAAAAACTGTTTTGAAAACGAGCCTCTGACGGACGGCTCAACATCGTCGCCCTTGCTCATTGTGAACATTGAGAGGATACCGAAGATGATTACAAAAACACCCATCACAACAAAAAGGCGCATGTAGTTGTCGTTTTCGCCAACAAGCAAACCGCCAACAACCGTTCCGAGAATTGTTCCGAGAACGGGCTGAGTTGCAAGAGCAGCACCAATCTGACCGCGGTTTTTGTTCGTCATCATATCGTTTGTCCATGTGTTGAAGCCGGCGTCGTTACCCATTGAGCCGAAGAAGCTCATAACAGTATCGGCGGCAACAACGGCAATGGCCGCAACAAGATAATGGGATTTACTTATAAACTCCGTCATTCCGAAAGAAATGGTGAAAATTCCCCAGAGTATATAGCCCACGGAGATGAACACACGCCGCTTTCCTGTGCGGTCAGCCCATGTTCCGAAGAAGAAGGTTGCAAAGGTTGTTGCGGCTGCGCTGCAGATGAGCATTCCCGTTATTATTGACGGATCTTTTGCAATTTTTGAATAGACAAATGTGTTGAACCATTGGTTTTCCATGTTCCAACAAATCTGACCGGCAAGGCCGAGTCCCCAGACAAGAAGCCACAGCTTGAAGCCGGAGGTCTTTTTCTGAAGTTTTGATTCTACCATTAAATTTTCTCCTTTTATACTTCAAACAAGGCGGCAAGAGCCGCCATAAAATTTTGTTTGCAATTACATTTCGTTTGTTGCAACAATGTCAACACCCGTGTCGCAAACATTGCTGATAAGTACCTCTCCGATTTTTATCGGTGCATCAACAACCTCGTTGTTAATTGCCTCCATGCACTTAAACATCATGCCTTTTGGTATCGGAGCGGATGTCTTGACGGGGATTACTGGATGGTTTCCGCCGTTGACCTTCATGGTTGAGGTCAACATACGGACGGGATTGGTGCATTCGTCCTTTGCATATTTGTCGCCACGCTTGCAGGTGTTTCCGGAAACGGACAAAACTTCCTTTCCGTCCTCGGAAAGCTCAACCGAAAGGGCACAGCCTATCGGGCAGGATACGCAAACAAGTTCTCTTTTCATTGTCTTACACCTCCGCTGAAACAACAAGCTCTCTTTTGTCGAGCGAGGCTATGTCATCCTTTTTAACAACAACATATTCCATTTCGCCGGGGCAAAGCTTGGGCTTTTTCTTTGAATATATAACCTTGTCTGCGCTCTTTACGGTTACCTTTGCGTTGCGGTAGACATCGCAAACCCTGAAATAGAGCTTGACATCATCGTCCGTGTCAACGGAAATGTTCTGCGGAACAACATAGCGGACGCCTTTTCCGGCCTTTGTCTGAACATACCTGAAGGTGCGGCGGCGATTTTTTGAAAGAATATACTTTGCTGCGCCCTCGCCTGCAATCTGGCTTTCAAGCGTAACATAGTCAACAAGGTCATGCACCTGCAGAACATTGCCGCAGGCAAAAACACCGGGGCGGTTTGTCTGGCGGTTTTCGTCAACAACTGCGCCGTTTGTGACCGGGTCAATGATGATGCCTGCCATTCTTGTCAGCTCGTTTTCCGGGATGAGTCCGACGGAAAGCAAGAGCGTATCACATTCAACAAACTGTTCCGTTCCGGGGATGGGACGGCGGTTTTCGTCAACATTTGCAATTGTTACGCCTTCAAGGCGTTCAATGCCGTGAGTCTTGATGACAGTGCAGGAAAGCTTCAGCGGAATTCCGAGGTCTTCAAGACACTGAACAATGTTTCTTGTGAGACCGCCGGAATACGGCATAAGCTCGCAGACCATTTCAACCTTTGCACCCTCAAGCGTCATACGGCGCGCCATGATAAGACCGATATCGCCCGAGCCGAGAATAACAATCTTTTTGCCCGGCATATAGCCGTCAATGTTGACATATTTCTGCGCCGTTCCTGCGGTCATGATGCCGGAAGCACGGGAACCGGGAATGTCCAGCGCACCTCTCGGCCTTTCACGGCAGCCCATTGCAAGAACAATGGCAGTTGCTGAAATTTCAAGCAGACCGTCGGATTTGTTTGTTGCAATAACTGTGTTTCCTGTTCTTATTTCTGTAACCATGGTATCGACCTTGACGACGATATCGGTTTCTTTAACCAGTTCAATGAAGCGAGCGGCGTATTCGGGGCCGGAAAGCTCCTCTCCGAAATAATGCAGTCCGAAGCCCGTGTGGATACACTGCTCAAGAATACCGCCGAGTGTTTCGGCTCTTTCAAGAATGATAATCTTTTTGACGCCGCATTCCTTTGCTTTGAGTGCGGCAGCCATTCCGGCAGGACCTCCGCCGATTACAACGAGATCGTATTTCAGCATTATTTTCACCTCACTTCGTTTTCTGGAAAAGAATCTTTGAACCGTTGCCGTGCTTGGTAACCTGATTCATCGGAACTCCAAGCTCACGGGAAAGAATTTCAACAACCTTTGAGCCGCAGAATCCGGACTGACATCTTCCCATTCCGGCTCTTGTTCTTCTCTTGACTCCGTCAACATCTCTTGCACCGCAGGGAGCCTTGATTGCGTCAACAATCTCGCCCTCCGTGATACCCTCACAGCGGCAGATGATTCTGCCGTAACGGGGATCCTTTTTGATGAGTTCTGCCCTTTCCTCTTTGGAAAGCTCATTAACTCTTATCGGAGCCGGTCTTGTTGTAACAAAATCCTTCTTGCGCTCATACTGCGGAGCCATCTCACGGAATATTGAGCCGACATATCTTGCAATTGCAGGAGCGGCGGTGAGGCCGGGCGACTCAATTCCGGCAACATTGATAAACTTGTCGTTCGCCTTGCTGCGCTCAATGACAAAGTCGCTGTTGTCGCCTGAAATGTGGGCGCGCAGACCGGCAAATGAGGTGATGGCATTGCGTGTTGTCAGGTTCGGAATAACATCCCTTACTGCCTGCTTTACTGCATCAAGTCCTTCAATTGTTGTGTCAACATCGAGTTTACTGTTGAAGTCAAGGTCAATTGCAGTCGGTCCCATGAGCACATTTCCGTGTGCGGTTGGGGTAACAAGGATACCCTTGCCCATTTTTGAAGGACAATGGAAAAGAACATGGTTGACCATCTTGCTCTCGTTTTTGTCAAGAAGATAGTATTCTCCCTTACGGGGTATAATCTTGAACGAGGTATCGCCGATCATGTTTGCAATCTGATCAGCGAAAACACCTGCACAGTTAATAATATATTTTGATTTGATAACACCCGAGGCAGTGGTAATGAAGAAAAGGTCATCCTTATATTCGATGTCAAAAACACCGCTGTTGCGCTTTACCCTTGCGCCGTTGAGACAGGCGTTCTCCGTTGCGGCAATGGCAAGCTCATAGGGACTGACAATTCCGGCTGTGGGCGCCCAGAGTGCGCCGATCGCCTTTTCGCTGATATACGGCTCCATTTCACGCAGCCTTTCCTGGCTGATGATTTCCATATTGGGAACACCGTTTTCAAAGCCCCTTTCAAAAAGGACTTCAAGCGTCTGCATATCATCCCATGAATAAGCAACAACAAGCGAGCCGATGTTTTTATACGGTACGGAAAGCTTGTTGCAGTAGTACGCCATGAGGGACGCACCCTGAACATTGAGCTTCGCTTTGAGCGAGCCCGTTTCCGCATCGAATCCGGCATGAACAATGGCACTGTTCGCCTTTGAAGTACCCATGGAAATATCGCTGAATTTTTCAAGCATTACGATTTTGAGTTCAAGCTTTGAAAGCTCTCTTGTGATGAGCGCACCGCATACTCCTGCGCCGATCACAGCAACATCATATTGCATATTATCTCCGTTCCTTTCTTCTTTCATAAAGCAGTATTGCGGTTCCTTCCCCGGATAAGCGGATAAGG
>JAEDHZ010000251.1 GCA_016292705.1 Clostridiaceae bacterium | reverse complement strand
AGCTTGATGCTATCAAAACAGAGCTTTCCGGAAATCTTACTGCATTCACCGGTAATTCCGGTGTAGGAAAATCAACGCTTATCAATGCGCTTTGTCCGTCTCTCTCGCTTGATACGGGTGAGATAAGTGTTAAGCTCGGCAGGGGAAGGCACACAACACGTCAGGCAGAAATCTTTCATGTCTGTAGCGGTATGATAATTGATACAGCCGGCTTTTCCTCAGTGGATATTGTTTCCGATACACCTATTCTTAAAAATGAACTTGCTGCTTGTTTCCCGGAGTTTAGTGAATATATCGGTCAGTGCAGGTTTACTTCATGCGCTCATATCGGAGAAAAGGGCTGCAAAATTTGCGAGATGGTTGAAAAAGGCGTTATCAGCAAAAGCAGGCATGACAATTACATTTTATTGTATAATGAAGCAAAAAATATTAAAGAATGGGAACTTTCACAATAAAATCGTTTTCCCGTATAATACTATTGAGCCTGGGCAGAGCAATGCCGGCAGATATTATTGCAAAGGGTTGATGATATGCGTGATTCGAGGAACAGCTGCAAGGGACTTGTTTTTGCTGCTTTCGGTGCAGGACTTTTACTTGCGTTATGCTTTCCGACCAAAATCATGTTGTTTATACTTGCAATAATGCTCGTTATTCTCGGCATTATCTCTTGTTCAAGATAGCTTAAAATTCTTCGGGAGGTTTTGCAGATGAAAGTTGTTGTTATCAAAAGCCCGAAAGCCCTGCGAGGCATTTTAAAAATGATATTTAAAATCAAGGATACCGACGCTTCCTGAGGCTCAGCTGAGCCTCTTGATTTTTTTTGAAAAATGTGTAAAATATATCGTTGTACTATATATTGATCACAAACTATTGTTTTGCGGCGGATTTTGTGTTTTCTGCCGGAATAAGAAAGGATATTGATTTGTAATGGCGAAAAAAGGCGGATACAGCGACCAAGACATTGTAGTCCTTGAGGGTGCCGATAAGGTTCGTAAACGCCCTGCTGTAATATTCGGCTCAAACGGAATTGAAGGCTGCGAGCATTCGATGTTTGAAATTCTCTCCAACTCGATTGATGAGGCAAGAGAAGGCTACGGAGACAAGATAATTGTCACAAGATACCTTGACGGTTCGGTTGAGGTTCAGGACTTTGGCCGTGGAATACCTGTCGGATTCAATGAGAAATATGAAAAGTATAACTGGGAGCTTGTCTTTTGCGAGATGTATGCCGGCGGAAAGTATAAAACCAATTCAGGCGGCAGTTATGAATACTCACTCGGACTTAACGGTTTAGGTCTCTGTGCAACTCAGTATGCAAGCGAATACATGGATGCGGAAATCAAGCGTGACGGACAGAGGTATACTCTTCATTTTGAAAAAGGGGAGAATATCGGTGGTCTGAATTGCGAGCCGTATTCAAAAAAAGATACCGGAAGCCGCATAAGGTGGAAACCGGATCTTGATGTTTTTACAGATATCGATATTCCTCTTGAATACTATCAGGAAGTTATTAAACGCCAGGCTATAGTCAACAGCCGTGTTCATTTTGAACTCAGGAATCAGATTAAGGGCGGATTTGAAACATTTGAATACTACTATGAAAACGGTATTGCCGATTATGTCAGTGAGTTTGCGAGCGATGACGCAATTTCCTCCGTTCAGTTCTGGACTGCGGATAGGGCAGGCCGTGACAGAGCAGATCTTCCGGAATACAAGGTCAAGCTGAATGTTGCTCTGACTTTTTGTAACAAACGACAGATGATCGAGTATTATCACAACTCAAGCTGGCTTGAATTTGGCGGTTCACCGGAAAAGGCTGTAACAAGTGCGTTGGTTTCACAGGTTGATGCTTATCTCAAGCAGAACGGAAAATACAGTAAAACCGATCCTAAAATCAAGTTTCAGGATATTTCGGACTGCCTTGTCCTTGTTTCATCCTCGTTTTCAACGGAGACCTCATATCTGAATCAGACAAAAAAAGCAATAACGAATAAATTTATTCAGGAGGCAATGACGGAATTTCTTCGCCATCAGTTTGAGGTGTATTTCCTCGAAAACAAGATGGAGGCGGAAAAGATCTGTGACCAGATTCTTGTCAATATGCGAAGCCGAGTCAAGGCTGAGGCAACAAGGGTCAGCATCAAAAAAACGCTCTCCGCATCAAACGATCTCACTAACCGTGTTCAGAAGTTCGTTGATTGCCGCAGCCGTGATGTTAATGTTCGTGAACTATTCATTGTCGAGGGTGATTCGGCTCTCGGCGCTTGTAAACAGGCTCGTGATTCCGAGTTTCAGGCACTGATACCTGTCAGGGGAAAAATCCTCAACTGTCTGAAATCCGAATATGATAAGATTTTTAAGAGCGAAATTATCGTTGACCTCATTCGTGTTCTCGGCTGTGGTGTTGAAGTCAAAACAAAGCATGTTCCGGACAAAAACATGGTTACCTTTAATATGGATAATCTGCGTTGGAATAAAATCATAATATGCACAGATGCCGATGTTGACGGCTA
>JAEDHZ010000250.1 GCA_016292705.1 Clostridiaceae bacterium | reverse complement strand
TTAAATCTCGGGTTCCTTTTCATCGTTGTTTAATTTTCAAGGTTCAATTAAGCTGCCTCTTCCGAAACAGCTCGCCTATTATACCTCATCTCTTGTCCTTTGTCAAGCCTTTTCTCAAACTTTTTTGAAGGTTTTTTTGAGGTATCTTCGGCCCTCTTTCCCTGTATCCTCCCGGAAACAGTGTCGTTATTCTATCACCTATCTTTCCCGTTGTCAACCCTTTTTCTTCCTTTTTTTGACCTTTTATTAGCTTTTGTACACCCGTCCGGGCGTGTTTGGGGGATAAAAGTGATCGATACACAACATATTGTATTTGAAAAGTGTAAAGATAATACTCAGACAAAATGTAGAAAATTATTATTTTCTTTTACTTTCAATCCATGTCCTGACAGCAGAGAGGCTGTCTTCCGTTGCCTCAAAAACCTCTGTTTCATATTCATCTTCACTGCGACACGGAAAATTCTTTGTCCCCCAATAGACTGCAGCCCTGATGTATTCATCGCCGTCCTCGGTCTTCTCAATGAAAACTGCATAGTTGAAAACACTATCCGAAAGACAGCCCTTTGCCGGGTCGGTTCCGCATGAGCCGAAATATCTGTTATAAGTTCCACCGATTCTTGAGCCTCCAATCAGCCAATCAAGGCGCGGAACAACAATTTCATTATCCATTTGACTTCTCCTTTTCTCTTTTGTCGGTTACATTTTCAGTGATATGCTTGCCTCCTGAAAATCCGTAACCATAATAACCGTAGTCCTTACCGCTGTACACGTTGTTGCTCTTTCCTTTGCAGTAACCGTGTTTTCTTTCATAGCCACCACATTTCTTTCTAATGTGGCCGTATTTGCTCCCGTAATAGCCGTACTTTGCACCGCAGGCACAGGAATGACAGCCACTGCCGCTATAACCGCCAAGACCAACATTGACTGCGTTGAAGACAGCTCCGCAAACAGCAGCATTGATATCATAAACATATTTCAGTGATCGGCGAATCTCACCCACAGATGTGCCGTCCTGCCTGATTACAAACAGTGTTTTGTCCGCAAGGCTTATTATGCGGGTACTGTCCGAAACAGCACCGCAGGGCGGTGTGTCAACAATCACATAGTCATAGTTTTCACGAAGGTGCTCAAAAAGGCAAATGAGCATCTCATGCGAAATAATTTTTACGGGCATTGTTCCTGCGTAATATATCTTGAAATTTTGAAGGCTTGTAGGGGATTCAATTTCTGAGAGCGTACACTCACCGCTGAAGTAATCCGAAAGACCACCGTTCAGAAGAGTTACACCGAGATCGTTTTGAATACTTTGACCGTCAAAATCTGTATCAAGCAGAGCGACCTTTTTTCCGCTTTGAGCAATTGACAGTGCAAGGTTATATGCAATTGTCGTTATACCCTCTCCGTGTAATGCGCTCGTTACGGCAAGAATCTTTGAACCGTCCGAATCAAGGCACTTCTGTACTCTCTGCCCGAGGAGTCTGAACGACTCCGAAAAATCAGCGTTTTTGTGAGAGATTGTTAAAAGCGAGGCGGGGTGTTTACTGCGCCTTTTGATTTTTGCAAAGGGTACCTCACCGATGACTTTCAGGTTAAGCTTTTCTTTGATGTCGTCACGCTTTTTTACAGTTCTCCTTGAAAGAGCATAGGCAAGAAACATCAGGCACGAAACGAAAACACCGACTGCCGCCGCAATTACAACATGACTTTTATAGGAAGGTTTATTATACGGCTCTTGCGGAAGCTGAGCAGGAGAATAGACAGACATCTGCGTTTCGCCAAGAACATACTGGGCAAGACGGGGATAATTATCAATAACGGCGCAGAGTATGTTATACGCATCCTGAGGAGAAGTGCTTGTTACCGATATTGTAAAAAGGGGTGTGCTTGCAACATCGTTCTTTGCGGTGATCGTTGAGTTAAGCCCATTCACTCCGAGTTCATTCATCAGTATCTGCCTCATTGTCTGACTGTTGATGACATAGCTGAAGGTTTTGGAAAGCTGTTGCGCAAGAACTGAATTATAGTACGACGAAAAAGAACCGCCACTTACAGAGTTCTGACTTGAATTTACGGTTGAAATTGAAAATGATGCCTGAGAAACATATTTTGGAACATAGCTTTTCTTGCAGTTGAAAAAGGCCAGACACGAAAGAGAGAGCGTTATCAGAACCGCAAAAAGCCACAGTTTCCTGAAGCCCTTGAAAAAGTCAACAAGAAGAACATCAAGTCTTATCATATCTCCGAAATATAGCCCCGTATCCTCTGTTTTAATTTCATTTTCAGGCTTTTCTGCCATCGCTGATTTCACCTCTCTTTAAAAAAACATACCGGCACTCTGGCCGTCTTCATATCACATACACTGTTAAATATCAAAAGCTAAACATTCTTTTATAATTTATTTCAATATGATGAATTGGTACGGCAAGACTCTCCCCTTTTTCCCCGGTGCACCAATGAATAAACATCACGGTAGTCATTTAGGATACAGCCGGCAAAATATGAATCAAGATTTGAA
>JAEDHZ010000249.1 GCA_016292705.1 Clostridiaceae bacterium | reverse complement strand
AAATTCAAACGCATCCTTGTCGGTGACGGCGGCAATACATTCAGTTGAAATATCTGTGACCACATTACCGTGAAGCTTAACCACAAAATATCGGGTGGAATACGGCGTTTCAACATTCAGTTCGCCGTTCCAGAAAGGATTCCAGAAAGTTCCGATATAGTCGGGGATACTGACCGTAGTGCTCGGAAAGCGGCCGTCGTTTTCCGCAAGCATCAGCAAGGTGCTCCTCAGATCATAGTCACGCTGATAGATATTGATGATATTAACCGCAAAAAGCTGCATAAAAACAATTGTTATCAAAGCAACAAAGGTAATTACAACAAACTTTTTTTGAAGCTTTTTCAGCATTTGACTTCCTCCAGCGTATAGCCAACGCCACGGGTTGCTTTGATTTCAATATTCGCCTTGAGGGAGGTCAGCTTTTTGCGCAGATATGAGATGTATACCCACACAACATTGATTTCAGCCTCGGTTTCATAGCCCCAGATGCGTTCCATGAACTGCTCGGTGGAAATGAGTCTTCCGGCGTTGCTCATGAGCATTTCAATCATCTGGAACTCCTTGTTGCCGAGCCTTATTGAACCCGCCTCGGTTGAAAGCTCATAGGTTTCACGGTTAAGCGAAAGATTTCCGAGAGTGAGAAGATTAGGCGAAAACTCGGTTTTTCTGCGCGTCATTGCTCTTATACGGGCAAGCAGTTCTCCGGTTGAAAACGGCTTTGTGAGGTAATCATCCGCTCCGCTGTCAAGGCCGATAATTTTATCTTCGGTCTGTGCCTTGGCGGTGAGAATAAGGACCGGGGTTGAAATTCCGTTCTGGCGCAGCTTTTTGAGGACATCAATTCCGTTCATCTTAGGCATCATGAGATCAAGAATGATTCCGTCATAGTTTTCGCTCATTCCGTAGTCATAGGCGTCCTCACCGTTATAAACGGGATCTACTGAATAATTGCTATGTTTAAGGATTGCGCAAAGAGCCTTGGAAAGGTCCTTTTCGTCCTCCGCAAGAAGAAGTCTCATGGTTTCATCCCTCCTGAAATATTCTGTCATGGTTATTATACCTGTTATTTCCCTGCAAGGCAAGAACAAACCTGCCCATTTTTAAACATTTTTGGGTTTTTTGTTGGTATTATAATAGTAAACCGACCTAAAATAAACATAAGTTTCCGAAAAAAGACAAATGAAACCCGACGCTGCCTCATTGGTGCGCCGGGTTCCATCTATTTGAAAGGAGAGGGGAGTGCGGTGGGGAGGAGGGGGCAGGTGAAAAATCGGAAAAAAACACGCTGCGATCCCCATCGCACAACCACAGTATAAAGTCGATACTTTAAATGTAACTAAAGGGTAAAAGACTTTTTTCAACACTTTTTGCAAAAGTTATAAATCAACCCTTTATAAGAACAGAAAATTACTGTTCAACAGCGTAAACGCTGACTTTCTTGCGGCTCTTGCCGTAACGCTCAAACCTGACCTTTCCGTCAACGAGAGCAAAAAGGGTATCGTCAGAACCCTTTCCAACGCCGTTGCCCGGATGAATGTGGGTTCCGCGCTGTCTTACAAGGACATTGCCTGCAAGAACGAACTGACCGTCAGCACGCTTAACGCCGAGTCTCTTTGATTCGGAATCACGACCGTTACGGGTTGAACCCATACCTTTTTTATGAGCGAACAACTGAATGTTTATTTTAAGCATTTGTCTGCACCTCCGTGTTAATAATTGATAATTTCGTTTTTCACCTTTAAAAATGATTTGTACTCCTCCGCCAAAGCCTTGAGATGAAGCTCAAAGCCGGAAAACAGTTTTTGCAGCTCCCCTGCCCCAGAAACGGGAACAACGAGCTTCAAAAAGCCGTCATGAAGCCTGATATCGGCATCAACATGATAAATCTCGGTAACAGTGTTGGCAACCATATATGCACACGAGGAAACGCTTGCACAAACAATGTCGCTCCCCTCTTCGGCATAGCCGCTGTGACCGCTGATTTCAAAGCCGACAAGCTCATTTCCGGACGAAAAGAACTTTGCAAGAATCATTTTCAGGCGTTGATTGCGGTAATCTGAAGCTTGGTGTAGGGCTGTCTGTGACCCTTTTTGCGCTTAGCGTTCTTCTTGGGCTTATAGGTGAAAACAACAACCTTCTTTGCCTTGCCGTTCTTAACGACCTTAGCGTTGACGGTTGCTCCCTCAACAAAAGGTGCGCCGACTTTGATTGAAGCGTCATCAGCCGAAACTGCAACAACTTCACTGATGGTGATTTCGTCATCTGCTTCAGCGCAAAGCTTTTCAACAAAGATCTCGTCTCCGACTGAGACTTTGTACTGCTTTCCGCCGGTCTGGATAATTGCGTACATTTTCTTTCATTCCTTTATTATGGACTCGCTGCTTCAGGCGCAGGAAACTGCTTGTGGCATAGCGCCGCCAATGGCACGCGGTAAACTGAATTATAGCAAAAGTCAAACGCTTTGTCAACCATTTTTGGAATTTTTTGCGAACGAACCGGAAATATTGCGGACAGTTTT
>JAEDHZ010000248.1 GCA_016292705.1 Clostridiaceae bacterium | reverse complement strand
CAAAGCGATAATTGCAAGCACACACCAGATTCGGCCGTAAAAATGAACGGAGTCCAGGTAAGATCTTTTTTTCATTTTCAATACCTCCATTCAATTGCCGCAAGGTCGGGCGCAAAGCTTGAAATGAGGACAACAACACCCATTGCAAGAATCATACTCAGCGGCATTGCAAGGGCTTCAAGCCATTTTGCATTGAGCTTTTTGTTGATGAGAGAAAGAATAAGCATGAAAATGATTGAGGAAACGATGGCAGCTATTGAAAGCACACCCGCACCGTCTCCGATGGTGACATTGATTTTTTCTCCTGCTTCATTAACACCAACTTCACCGATGCCTGCAATACCTCTTGAGAGGAAAGCGGCAATAAGACCGATAAAAGCGGCGGCAGACATCAGGTCAGCCCATTTCGCATTCTTGCTGACTGCGCCGGAAACACTTTTCTGAACTTTTTTGAGAACAATCGGAATAAGGAATAACGGCAAAAGGCAACCGAATGTCATAACCCATGCAATTGCAACAAAAACCTTCGGATCGGAAACCTGTCTGCCGATACCGCCGGAAAGCCCTGCCGCTTCAATGGCTGCTTCTGCCGCCGGAACCTCATACTGAATTGCCCCGATAACAGAAAGCCTGATCCACGGAAGAACATATCCGAGCGCAACCGAAAGAACAATAACTGTGATTGCAATGCTGACAGCAGGTGCAATTGAAAAAACTGCACTTGAAGTGATTGTGTTTTTGATCTGTTCTTTGGTAATACCCAGTTCTTTTCCTCTTTTTGCTGCTCTGATCATAAAGAACAGCGACTGTGCAATAACAAAGACAACGATTCCGACAGCGAGTATAAACATGAACCCGTCGGATTTGAAATCCTGAAACATCGTCACTCTCCCTTTCGTAACAATCGGCAAAAGTCGATTTAATTCTGCTCGATTATATCATTGTTTGACTCTTTTAGTCAACCGTGAGAGTAAAAAATCTTTGACTTATATACAAGATAATGATATAATCATTAAACACTGTTTATCTGAACAATATTTGATCCTCAAAAGGGGGAAGTCTCCTTGAGTAATGATAATATAAAGAAAGAATCCCGTCCCGTGAACCCGATGCGTATTATCGCTTTGAGTGTGCTTCTGGCAATTGTTGTCGGAACATTGCTCTTTTTGCTTCCTTGCATGACACGCAGCGGAAAGGGACTTTCTTTTATGGAAGCTGTTTTCACTGCAACCTCAAGCGTCTGTGTAACGGGACTCACTCTCATTGATCCTGCCGTTACACTTTCAAGATATGGTCAGATCGTTTTGCTTCTACTCATCGAAATCGGCGGAATCAGTATGGTTACATTCGCCTCGTTTTTCATTTTTGCTTTCAAAAAGCGGTCGGCACTGCGCAGCATGCGCCTTGCACAGGAGTATACAAACCTCGATATGTTTTCTCAGGTGAAACCGCTTGTGCGGACAATTATCCTGACCACCTTTCTCTGTCAGTTGCTCGGAACGGCTCTTCTTTGTCTTCGCTTTGTTCCGAAATTCGGTGCAAAGGGAATCTGGATTTCAATGTTCACTGCCGTTTCTGCGTATTGCAATGCAGGTTTTGACCTTTTCGGAATTGAAAAGGAGTTTGGCTCAATGATAAACTATAACGGCGATCTTCTTGTTATGACAGTAGTCATGGCTATGATTATCCTCGGCGGCATCGGCTTTTATGTTTTCTATGACCTTGTAACTTACCGAAAAACTCGACGGTTGAGTCTCCACACAAAAACGGCGCTTATTGCCGCAGGCTTGCTCATTCTTGTCGGATTTTTCTGCGTTTTTGTTTTTGAGTATAACAATAATCAGACGCTCAAGTCCTTGCCGTTTTCCCAGAAGCTTACCGCCTCGCTTTTTCAATCTGTGACAACGAGAACGGCAGGCTTTGCTTCGCTCGATATTGCCTCCCTCGGAGATGTCACAAAAATTGTCATGATGCTTCTCATGTTCATCGGCGCAGGAAGCGGTTCAACCGGAGGCGGTATAAAAACGACCACCTTTGCCGTGCTTGTTATGACCGTTGTTTCTGTTATCCGAAGCAGAAAGGATACCGTTGTTCTCAAAAAGCGTGTCAGCCATGCAATTGTTGCAAAATCGCTTGCAATCGCAGCGCTTTCAATGCTTATCATTTTTCTTGCTACCTGCGTGCTATCGCTGGATGTCCGTTCAACCAACGGCACCGATCTTCTTTTTGAGGCGGTTTCTGCGTTTTCAACCTGCGGGCTTTCTGCCGGTGTAACGGCAAAGGCAGGTAATGTCGGTCTCTGGGCACTGATTGTTTCAATGTATATCGGAAGAATCGGTCCGATGTGCTTTGTAATTTCTATCAATTCACGAAAGGAACGCGACAGCGAAATAGTTCCCGAAGGCAGAATAATGGTCGGCTGACGGACAACAGTCATTTTTGCGCAGTATTTTTCATAGCTATTACCGTACGGATTTTCTGCATGAAAGGAACGGTGACAGCTTTGGAGGAAAACAGAAAGGCAA